>NZ_AECZ01000019.1 GCF_000179555.1 Solidesulfovibrio fructosivorans JJ] | reverse complement strand
GTTTTCAATAGTTACTGATAGGATACGGAGACGTCCCATCACTATTAAAAATCTTTGGAAAGGGGGCCCGGGGGGAGAACCTTTCTTTAGAAAGGTTTCCCCCCGGCACTTTTTTACCCTTGTTATGGGACGGTGAAGCCGAAGCGGGTGAGGATGGCTTTTGCTTCGGGCGTGGCCAGGAAGGCGAGGAACGCGGCCGCGCCCTGGGGATTGGGGGCCTTGGCCGCGACGGCCGCCGTATAGGTGACGGGGGGCGTGAGCGGCACGGTGGCGGCGATGGCCACGGCCTTGCCGGCGATGGCCGCGTCGGTGGCGTAGACGAAGCCGGCGTCGCAGTCGCTTGCTTTGACGGCGGCCAGGACGTGGCGCACGGACGGATAGTAGACGAGCTTTCCGGTCAGCGCGAACCACATGGCCTTTTCTTGCAGGGCCCGCTTGGCATAGCGTCCGGCCGGCACGGATTCGGGGTTGCCCACGCCGATGCGTTGCACGCCGCCGTGAAAAAGCGATTCCAGGTCCGTCACATGGGCCGGGTTGCCGGCCGGTACGGCCAGGACAAGGGCATTGCCGGCAAAGACCGTGCGCGTCGCGGCGGCGATGCGTCTCCGGTCCTCGGCCGCGTCCATGGTCTGGGGATCGGCGCTCAAAAAGACGTCGCAGGCGTCGCCGTTGTCCATACGCCGAAGCAGCGTGCCTGAGGCGGCGTATTCCCCGCGTAGGGTCAGTCCCGGGTTGCGCTTGGCGAAAACCGGGGCCATCTCGCCCAGGGCGTTGGTCAGGCTGGCGGCCGCGAAGACAATGATTTCCCCGGCCCGGGCGGGCAGGGCGCAGGCCAAAACGAGGGCAAGGGCGCAGGCAAGACGTTTCATGTCCATGTCCTTTGGCGTAGGGGCCGGTTTTTTCTAACCGATCCGCCCGCTAACGGGAAGCGTCGTCGTGGCCGCCCGGCCGGCGCGTATTGACACCATGTCGCCGCCGGCTTTAGCTGAAGGACTTTTGCAACGTGTCCGGCACGCAGCGGACAGGACGTCAAGGCAAGGCCGTTTGGCCTGCCCGGAAAAAACACATTCGGAGAGATGCATGGAGTTGAAAATCACCCTTCCCGAAAGCGAGATGCCCCGGCAGTGGTACAACGCCCTGCCCGACCTGCCGACGCCCCTGGCCCCGCCGCTCGATCCCCAGACCAAACAGCCTGTGGACCCCGCCCAGTTGGAGCTTATTTTCCCCAAGGCCGTCATCGAGCAGGAATTGTCTTCACAACGCTGGCTCCCCATTCCCGAGCCCGTCCTGGACATCTACCGCCTCTATCGCCCGACGCCGCTGGTGCGGGCCGAGCGTTTGGAAAAAGCCCTCGGGGTCAAGTGCAAGATCTACTATAAGAACGAGTCCGTCTCTCCGGCCGGCTCACACAAGCCCAACACCGCCATTCCCCAGGCCTATTACAACAAGATGGAAGGCGTGCGCCGCATCAGCACAGAGACCGGCGCCGGGCAGTGGGGCACGGCGCTGTCCTTCGCCTGTTCCCAGCTCGGCCTCGACTGCACGGTGTACATGGTCAAGGTGAGCTACACCCAGAAGCCGTATCGCCGCATCCTCATCAATGCCTACGGCGGCGAGATTTTCCCCTCGCCCTCGGAGAACACCAAGACCGGCCGGGCGATGCTGGCCCAGGACCCGGACTGTACGGGCTCCCTCGGCCTGGCCATTTCCGAGGCCGTGGAGGACGCCGCCACCCATGACGACACCCGCTATGCGCTCGGCAGCGTCCTCAACCACGTGCTGCACCATCAGACCATCATCGGCCTGGAAGTGGAAAAGCAGCTGGCCATGATCGGGGCCAAGCCCGACTATCTGGTCGGATGCGTGGGTGGCGGCAGCAACTTCGCCGGGTTGGTGTTGCCGTTTTTGCCCCGCAAGCTCGCGGGCGAGAAAATCCGTTTCATCGCCGTGGAGCCCAAGGCCTGCCCGACCCTTACCCGGGGGCAGTTCCGCTACGACTACGGCGACGTGGCCAAACTGACGCCGCTTTTGAAAATGCACACCCTGGGCCATGCCTTCATGCCGGCCCCCATCCATGCCGGCGGGCTGCGCTACCACGGCGGCGCGCCCATCGTGTGCAATCTTGCCAACGAGGGCGTCGTGGAATCCACGGCCTACTTCCAGACCGAGTGCTTTGAGGCGGCCAAGCTCTTCTTGCGCACCGAGGGCTTCCTGCCGGCTCCGGAGACCTCCCACGCCATCAAGGCCGCCATCGAGACGGCCAAGCAGGCTGGTCCCGACGAAAGCGTGGTCTTCCTCTATTCCGGCCACGGCCTGCTCGATCTGGCCTCCTACGACGCGTTCCTGCAAGGCAAGCTGACCGACTTCGCCTATCCGGAGTCCAACATCACCGAGGCGCTCAAAGCCTGCCCGGATGTCGACTGATCGCGCGCATCCGGCGCGTCAAAGCGAACGGCCCGACGAAGCATGCTTCGCCGGGCCGTTCTTTTGAGGAGGCGGGTCCGTTGCCTGATCGGATGCGCCGCGATCAATCGATATTGAGGATTACGCTGAAGGCCTTGAAGAAAAACCAGATCTGGTCGCCTTCCTTGAGGTCCAGGGTCTCCACGGATTCGGCCGTGATGAGCGCGCACATGGGCGTACCGCCGTCGAGGAGCCCCATGATCTCCACCGCCACGCCGTCGCCCCGGATACTCACTACCTGGCCGGGAAAACAGTTGCGGGCGCTGGTGCGGGCCATCTTCTCGTCCTTGGCCAAAAGCACCCACGGGGCCTTGACCAGGGCCGTGACCTGGCCGCCCTCGATCAGCCCCAGGCGTTCGAAGCTTTCGTTGGTGATGACCGAGACGATCTCGAAACCGTTTTGGGCGGTCAGGGAAACCTCGGTTAAAAGCGGGCTCTTGCGCACGCTGGTGACGGAACCGAAAAAGGTGTTGCGGGCGCTTGTTTTCACACGGCTCTCCTTGGCGACGCAATGGTTGACGATGCGCTGGCAGTCCTGGTCGGAAAACGAGCAGTAGATGGACGTGAGCACCAAGCTGGAATGGCCGAGCATGACCTGGACCACGGGCAGCGGCACGCCGCCGCGTAGGAGCTCCACCGCCCGGGAGTGGCGCAACGAAGTGGGGCTGACGCGGCCCGGAGGCAGTCCGGCCCGGCGCGCCTGCTCGTAGAGCTTGCGGCGCACGAACCCGGGGTCGAGGCGGAAAAGTTCCCCGCGAATTCCCCGGTTGGCCGGGCTCGCGGCGAAGCGTAGCACTTCCTCGATCAGCGACTTGGGCACCACCACCTTGCGCGGGGACTCATTGGGGTCGGCGCCGCCGAAGCTCACGGTCGACTGGGCCATGTCGATGTCCGTGCGCTCGTTGAGCGCCAGCACTTCCCCGAGCTTGCCGCCGCTGTGGCGCAACATCAGGTAGACCAGCCGCATGCGGTCGCGGGCCCGGCGAATGGGGGCCGTGCGGGCCGTGTCGCGCCATTCGTCGAAGGCGACGGTCAGGCGCTCGATCTCATCGGTTTCCAGATGCCGGATGTCGCTTGGAACCTTGAACAACGCCGCTTGGCAGGGCCCCAGGGATCCATGCTGCCGCCTGTGCGTCGGCCGATCGGATTTCTGGGCCAGCATGGCTTCGGCGTGGTCCCGCAGGCGTTCCAGGGCCAGGACGTCGAGACAGGATACTCTTTCAAGGATGCTTTCTTCGACGGTACTCATGCTTTGATGGGATAGCCGACATTTCTTATGTTGTAAAGAATACAGCGTCTCTATCACGAATACTTTTTGCGGCGTGATACTGATGCAGTGATGCGGTATGACGTTCGCATCGTCAAGGGTTCATTTTGAAGAGTCACGAAAAATATTTCTATCGTGACACTTAGTTTGGAAAGTAGTAGTGTCACGAGGATAAAAAAAAGAGTGATGCTGGATTTTACTTTCTTTTACTGTAGCATGCCCGGCATGGCGTCTGGCGGTCGGCCTGGAACGCCGATGTCGGCAAAGGAGGGAGCATGGCCACGTTCGTTTGCGTGCACGGCGCGTTTCAGGGCGGCTGGGTCTGGAAGCGGACCGCCGAGGCGCTTTTCCCCATGGGGCACCGGGCGTATGCGCCCACATTGTCCGGATGCGGCTTTCACCGCCACACCATGGACAAGGGCTTGGGGCTTGAGGCCTACGTGCGCGACCTGACGCAGTTTTTCGAGATGGAGGACCTTGCCGACGTTTACCTTGTCGCCCACAGCTATTCCGGCATCGTCGGCGCCGGGGCCATGGCCGCGATCATGGGCCGGTTGTCCGGGACCATTTACGTGGAGGGCATCATTCCCCAGCCGGGCAAGTCTTTCGCCGGTGTTGGCGGCGAACCCTTTCAGGCCATGCTCCAATCGAAGCTGACCGACGGCTGGCTGGTTTCGCCGTGGGAGGCGGGGATGTTCGGGGTGGCCGGAGCGCCCGATGAGGCTTGGTTCATGGCCCGTGTGGCCCCGTTCCCGATGGCCGCCTTCACCGACGCGGCGGTCGGCGAACTGGTCTTTCCGGTAAAGCGCCACTATGTGCGTTGCGCCAAAAATCCCAATCCCATGTTTGTGGCCATGGCCGACCGGGCCAAATTCCTCGGGTTTGCCATGCATTCCATCGACAGCGGCCATTGCCCGCAAATCACGGTGCCCGTGGAGCTGGCCAGGGTGCTGGCCACCATCGTGGACAAGAAAAACGGGGAGGCAAAAGCGCAATGACGTTGCTTGCGCGCCTGACGAAGAAGCTGCCCCATTTCACCCTGGACGTGGAGATCTCCTGTCCTCCCGGCGGCATTCTGGTGCTGACCGGGCCTTCGGGGTCGGGCAAAACCACGATTTTGCGCCTTCTCGCCGGCTTGGACGACCCGGACGAGGGGCAGGTGGGGCTCGACGGCGATGTGTGGCGCGATACGGTCAAAGGCATCCGCGTCAAGCCCAGGCAGCGCGGGATCGGACTTGTTTTCCAGGAATATTCGCTTTTTCCCCACATGACCCTGGCTGAGAACGTCTCCTACGCCACCACGGATACGGCTTTTGCCGAGGAGTTGCTCGAGCTTTTCGGCATCGCCCATTTGAAGGACGCTCATCCCGGGACCATGTCCGGCGGCGAGCGCCAGCGTGGCGCGCTGTGCCAGGCGCTGGCCCGGCGGCCAAAGGCGCTCCTTCTCGACGAACCCTTTTCCGCCCTGGACGCCGCCACCCGCGTGACGTTGCGTCATGAACTCCTGGATGTTCGGGATCGGTTCGCCATCCCCATCGTGCACGTGACCCACGATCTGGCCGAGGCGGCGATTCTCGGCGACCAGGTCGTGACCATCAACCGGGGGGCCATCGACCCGGGCTGGTTCAGCACCCAGCTGTGCCAGTATCGGGAGGAGCGCGAGGCGCTTTTCGCGCGTTTCGGCGCGCCTTCCCCCGCCATGGCCCGGCCCCGGGAAAACCCCCAACATTGCTGCGAGGAGGGAATGTGATGCTGCGAATTCTTTGGACATGCGCTTTGGTGCTTCTCATGGCCGGTCAGGCCCTGGCCGGGCCTTTGACCATCGCCGCCGGCGCGGGCTACAAAAAACTCGTCACCGACCTGGCCGCCGCCTATGAGAAGTCCTCCGGGACCAAGCCGGAGCTCATCTTCGGCAACATGGGGCAGGTCACGACCCAGGCCAAGGCCGGCGGCGTCATCGACGTCATCATCGGCGAGAAGGGCTTCCTGGAAAAATCCGGCCTGAAGTTCTCCGGCGAGGCCGAGATCGGCCACGGCATCCTGTGCATGGCCTGGCCCAAGGGCAAGACCTTCACTGACCCCAAGGAGATCGCCAAGCCCGACGTCAAGCGCGTGGCCATGCCCGACGCCAAAAAGGCCATCTACGGCCGGGCCGCCACCCAGTTTCTGGCCAAGGCCGGCTTGGAAAAGGCGGTCAAGGACAAGCTGCTCGTCGTGGCCACCGTGCCCCAGGTCACTACATACGTGGTCAGCGGCGAAGTGGACGCCGGTTTCGTCAACCGCACCGACATCATGAACGTCGGCGACAAGATCGGCGGTTACCTGGAAGTCGATCCGTCGCTGTACGCGCCCATCGTCATCGTGGCCGAGTCCCTGGCCGGTTCGCCCAATCCGGACGGAGCCAAGTCCTTTTCCGCCTTTCTGGCCACGGACGCGGCCAAGGCCATCGCCAAAAAGCATGGGATGTAGGGATTGACTCCGGAAGCCATTGTAGCGGCCCTGTCCGACCCGGGCGTCCTTTTCCCCATCAGGCTGACGCTTTGGGTGATGGCCGTGGCGATTCCGGTGTTCTTCGTGCTCGGCGTGCCCCTGGGCTACCTGCTCGGCCGGGGGCACAGCCGGGCCGTCGCGCTGCTCGACTTCCTGGTCTCGCTGCCGCTTGTGCTGCCGCCCATGGCCGTGGGCTTTTTCATGCTGCTGCTGCTTGGCCGCAAGGGCTTCATCGGCGCGCCGCTGCAGCATTTTTTCGGCGTGGAGATCATCTTCAGCTTTCCCGGACTGGCCCTGGCCGCCATCACTTCCGGCATACCGCTGATGGTGCGGCCGGTGCAGGCCGCCGTGCGGGGCGATCTGGTGCGCTTGGTCGAGCTTTCCTCCGTGCTCGGCAAAGGACCGGTCACCACCTTTGTTCGGGTGGTGCTGCCCCATTGCCGCAAGAGCGTGGCGGCCGGGCTTTTTTTGGCCACGGGGCGGGCGCTTGGCGAAGTCGGCGTGAGCCTGCTTTTGGGCGGCGATATCGTCGGGCGCACCAACACCGTTTCTCTGGAAATCTACAACGCCGTTTTTACAGGCGATTTTTTCCGCGCCGGGCTCCTGTCGGCCTTGTTGGCCCTGGTTTCCCTGGGGCTTACCTATGCGCTGAAGCGCACGGGCAAGGGGTAGGGCCTTCAATTGGGTTGATCGGGAGCTTGACAATCATTCTCAATATGGCTAGATGATGCTCCAGGAAAGGAGCATTACATGGCCCCGCTTCATTGCCTCGCCCATTTCCCCCCCGGCAGCCGCGTGCGCGTCGAAGCCATTTGCGATTGCCCCAAGGCCCGAGGACGGCTTTTCGCCATGGGCATAACGCCCGGCACGGTGGTCGAGGTGACGGCTTGTTGTGGCGGGCCGGTGTGCCTGCGGGCCAGGGGCGCCTGCCTTTCCATCGGCCACGGTCTGGCCCAGAAGGTCATGGGGCGGCTGGCCGAGGACTGCGTACAGGCGGCCTAGGCGCTCTTCCCTTTTTTCGAACGTTGCGGACGGCCCGGCCGTTTTTGCTGGTCGGGAGGGCAATACAGGCATTGACCGGCGTCCCGGGGAGGCTTCTCCGGGCGCTGTTTTTTTCTCGGGAGCGCGCATGGACACGGATGCAACGACGTCCGCCATTGGCCTTCGCCGGCTGCGGGTCGGCCAGAAGGCCCGCATTGTCCGGGTGGACGCGGGGGGCGAGCTTGGCCGCCGACTGCGGGACATGGGCCTGGTGCCCGGTACTGTGGTGGAGGTCATCGGCCGCGCGCCGCTCAAGGACCCCGTGGCCCTGCGTCTTCGCGACTTCACCTTGACCCTGCGCAACAACGAAGCCGACCACATTACCGTCATCGTGCCCTAACCCCTTTTCGTCCCGGCGTTTTTCCTCTCCTTTTTTGGGGGAGAGGGCAGAGGACGCCTCCCTGCCGCTTGCCTCGGGCCTTGCGGCCCGGTATGCCTTTTTACCCAGAATCGGCGGCCCTCTCCCGGCCGCGAACCCGGAGGGAAGGCCATGTCCGAGGCGACGCAGACGGCGGTGGCGCATTTTTCCAGTGGCTACAACTGTTCCCAGTCCGTGCTCATGGCCCTCTGCGCGCCGTATGGGCTGGATACGGACGCGGCCGCGCGTCTGGCCACGGGATTTGGCGTGGGCATGTACCGGGGCGCGACTTGCGGGGCCGTGTCCGGGGCCATGCTGGCGCTCGGGCTTTTCGGCGGGGGAGGCGGCCCGGACGGCGCGGCGGCCAAGGCCGCGACCTATGACCGTATCGAGGAATTTTACGCCCGTTTCCGCAGGCTCCACGGCTCGCTGGTCTGCCGCGAACTCATCGGCCTTGACCCTTCCACCCCGGAAGGACTCGAACGCGCCCGGCGGGAAGGCCGCTTCCAGACGCTTTGCCTGTCCTTGGTGCGCGACGCCGCTGAAATAGCCGCGGCCATCATCGCGGAAAAGTAGCGCGCCCTTCGCTGTGGGAAAGATGCGTCCAAGGGAGCAACAATAAGAACGGTTCCCGCTCTTGTATTCTCTCTGCTACGGTGTGCGGCAGTACTGAAACGATTCCGTTGCGCCACCATGACGGACCGCAATGGTTTTTTGCATCTTCGCGGTTGCTCCGGAGGACCTTCTCATGTACAGGAGATGGCCCATAACGGAGGGTTCATGATCAAGCGCATCGTTGGCTGGCTTTTGGTCGTTGTTTGCATGGTTTCCCTGGCCGGCTGCGGTGCGGCCCGGAAGCGTCACCCGCTTATCGACCCCAATGCCCCGAATCTGTCCGTCATGGGCATGCGCAACGTGCGGGACTGGGGCGATGCGCTCTCGCCCATGCTGCAGAAAAGTCTGATTACGGGGGCGCGCCAATATGCCGCCTGGCGCAAGGCCAATCACCTCGGCCCGGAAAAGGATTTGTATCTGCTCGCCCTGTCCGGCGGCGGCGCGGACGGCGCGTTTGGCGCGGGCGTGCTGTGCGGTTGGACGGACAAGGGGGACCGGCCCGAGTTTCGCGTGGTGACCGGCGTTTCCACCGGTGCCCTGTCCGCGCCGTTCGCTTTCCTGGGCGAGAAATATGATCCGGTTTTGCGCAAGCTCTATACCAATGTCCAGACCAAGGACATTTTCTTCCTCAAAAGCATCTGGGACATCATCCGGGGCGATTCGGTGGCCGATACCGGGCCGCTCAAGAAGTTGGTCGAAACCTACGTCACGCCGGAGATGATGGCCGAGCTGGCTCGCGAGCATGCCCGGGGCCGACGGCTTTTCATCGCCACCACCAATCTCGACGCCCAGCGCAACGTGGTCTGGGACATCGGGGCCATCGCGTCCTCGGGCAACCCCAATGCGCTCGAGCTTATCCATAAGGTCATGATCGCCTCGGCCTCCATCCCGGTGGCTTTTCCGCCGGTCTATATCCCGGTGGAGAAAAACGGCGAGACCTTCGACGAGATGCACGTGGACGGCGGGGTGATCTCGCAGTTCATCGTCTACGACGCCTACCTGCTGCCCAAGGAAATAGCCGAGGACGCCCACGCCATGGCGGCCTACAATGCGCTGCGCAAGCATGTCTGCATCATCGTCAACAACAAGCTCGGCCCGGTCAGCGAATCCGTGCGGCCGCGTCTGGCCCCCATCGCCTTGCGCTCCATTTCCACGCTGATCAAGTCCCAGGCCAAAGGTTCGCTGGCTTACAGCTACCTGCTGACCAAGCGCGACGGCATGTCGCTCGATTACATCGTCATTCCCGAGGATTTCGACAGCCCCAACAAGGAGCCCTTCGACCCGGCGGCCATGCGCAAGACCTTCGACATGGGCTATGCCCTGGGCAAGGAAGGCCAGGGTTGGCAATCCCTGCCCCCGGGCTACGTGGAGTAGTGGACGCTGCCGGGACTGCCGCAACGCGCGTGTCCGCCAAAAGAAAGCGGCCCGGAGCGATATCTCCGGGCCGCTTTTTATTTGGGAGGAAAGAAAGGTTCGCGGTTTCCGTACTCGCCTCAGGACGGACGCGACTAGGGCGCTGGCTTGACGTCGCGGGTCACCGCGACATTGGCCAGTTCGCGGTCCTGGGCGTCCAGGGCCGTCACCTTGACCTGCATCTTCTTCGGCGTCTCCTTGGGGCAGGGCATCTCGCTTGGGCCGTAAAGCGACCCCTTGGGGACCATGGCCTCGGCCCCCTTGATGTAAAGGCCTCTGTCGGTGGTCTGGAACCCGAAGTCCTGGTTGAAGATTTCCGTGCCGAAATCGAAATCCAGCACCTTTACATTGAGCTTTTTGGTCTTGGGCGGGACGCCGTGGATGCGCATCTCGGGCGACACGTTCTGGCACATGTCCACCGCCTTGAAGCCGACGTCCACGCCGAAGCCCTTGGCGAAATCCATGCCGTCGCTCGATTTGGGCGCGCAGCCCGCCAGGATCGGCAACATCGCCAAGGCCGCGATGGGCAGCAGTCGCAACGGGTTCATGGGATCTCCTTGCTGTGTCGTCGGTTCCGAGCCGCATCGCGTCGTGTTCACGGGGCCGCCCGGATTTGATTCGGTGCAGGATAACACGGGGCGGCCTGATTATAAACTCCGGAAACGAGGGCGTTGTCTCGGCCGGTCACCCTCGCGGGTCGCATGCGGTTTCCACATTTTCGGGCTGTCAGATCATACCGTCCCGTTGCGGATCGTTATGATTTCTCGAGATATATCGTGATTACTTTACGTAAAAGAACTTTTGCTGAGATAGGTTTGAGTAGGTAATAGGATGCTCCAAGCTGGATAGCTTTAACAATGTTTTCTTTGCTGTCTGATCCAGATATCATAATAAATTTAATATTGTTAGCAGAGTCTATCTCTTTAGCTTTTTCTAATAGTTCCAATCCGCTTATTTGAGGCATTAAAAGGTCCGCAATGACGAGATCGACTTTTTGGTTTTTTAAAATTTCGAGTGCTTCCTTTCCGTTTGACGCCTCGGTGATGTCATAAAACCCTTCTTTTGCGAGCATGTATTTTATCATGTTGCGCACAGGAGAAGCATCGTCGACAAGTAAAATTTTGAGTTGTCGAGCCCCGACAGGGGTGGGGGATTCGGGAGGAGACATAATTGCTTTTCCAATTTGCAAACGAAATTTGGACGAACGGGAAAGTCCCGAGAACAGTGCGAACGGTCCCCGTTGATGGTACAGCAGAGTTTGTGCCCCCAGTCAAGGCCCACCGCAGGTCCTCCTGCGCCCGACAAAAGGGGTGTCCCCACAACCTTGGCCAGGAAAAACAAAAGCGGCCCAAGGGATTGCCTTGAGCCGCGTTGTTGTCTGGTAGCGAGGGAGGGAATTGAACCCCCGACACTGCGGATATGAGCCGCATGCTCTAACCGTCTGAGCTACCTCGCCAGATGTCTCCGGCAGCGGAGAAAGGAGTCTTTAGCCGATCCGGCATTCCTTGGCAAGTCTTTTTCGAGGGAAAATTTCCAACCCCTATTTCGGCCAGAAGAAAAAAACCGTCGCCGCCAAGGCCAGCCGGTACCAGGCAAAGGGCCGAAGCGACATATGCTTGACGAGCACGATAAAACCTTTGACCGCGACCAGGGCGGAGATAAACGACACCACAAAGCCGATCCCCAGAATCAGCAGGTCGTCGGCGGAAAAAAGGGCCGCGCTCTTGTAAAAGTCGTAGAGCGTCGCCGCGAACATCAGCGGCACGGCGGCGATGAAGGAATACTCCGCCGCCAGGCCGCGTTTGGCCCCGAGCAGCATGCCGCCCATGATGGTGGCAGCCGAGCGCGAAAAACCCGGCCACAAGGCCAGGCACTGGAAGCAGCCGATGCCGAGCGCCAGCCCCGGCGTCATCTCGTCGAGGGTGTAAAAGCGGTCCCGCTTCTTGCGGCTTTCCACCCAGAAGATCATGAGCGCGCCCACGGCCAGGGCCATGGCCACGGTGATCGGCCCGAACAGATAGGTTTTGATGGCCTTGCGCGCGGCCAGCCCCAAAAGCCCGGCCGGCAGCGAGGTCAAAAAGAGCATCCACAAGCCGCGCGGGCCGGAAAAGGCATGGAGCGGTTTGGGCGAAAGCAGCCACCAGAAGCGCTTCCAGTAGAGCACCACCACGGCCAGAATGGCTCCGAGCTGGATGATGACGTCGAAGCTGTCGGCCTTGGCTCCGGTAAAACCGATGAGATGGCCGACGAGAATGAGGTGGCCGGTGGAGGACACGGGTAAAAACTCGGTCGCTCCCTCGACTAAGCCAAGGACGGTGGCGGCAAGGGATTCGGTCATGGGAAAAGCAGCTCCTGGCGGGCAATATCCTGTATCGGGGCGGCTCTACCCGATGGCCGGGCAAGTTGCAAGCCGGCTTTCGCTCGTGTATGTCTTGGGACCGAGCAAGGAGGCTTCATGGCCACGATCATGCCCCAGGGCGAACTGATGCGACGCGCCGTCAAATGGGTCGGCGACAAGCGGACCGAAACCGGCGAACCCTTGGCCGCCCTTTGCGAGAAGGCGGCCATGCAGTTCAATCTCAGTCCCAAGGACGCGGCGTTTTTGGACGGTTTTTTCAAGGAACATAAGGAGCCGGGTCGGGACTAAGGGCGGCTTCGGCCAGGACGCGGCAAAGCGCCTCCCGGCCAAGCCCGGTCTTGCCGGAAAAAAGGATCGGCGGGAAGGCGGGTCGCGCAAGCTCCCGCCACTCTTTTTTTCGGGCCTCCCGGTCGCGCTGCTTGCATTTGTCGGCTTTTGTCAGCACCACGAGCACGGGCATGCGCCGGGCCCGCAGCCAGTCCACCAACTCCACGTCCAGGCGCTGGGGCGGCAGACGGCAGTCGACCAGGGCGGTCACGGCCCGCAACCGACTGGTCTTTTTGAGATAGGAATCGATGAGCTTGGCCCATTTTTCCCGCTCGGCCATGGAGCAGCGGGCATAGCCGTAGCCCGGCAGGTCGACCAGGCAGTAGCCGGCGGCCTGGGCCATGTAGAAGTTGAGGCTTCGGGTCTTGCCCGGCGTGGCGCTGATTTTGGCCAGCCCCTTGCGGCCGGCCAGACAGTTGACCAGCGTCGACTTGCCGACGTTCGATCGACCGGCCAGGGCGACCTGGGGCGCGTCGACCGTAGGAATCTGGTCGGTCAGGTAGGCGGTGGCCAGAAGGGCGAGACTGAGTTCCGTACGAGTTTTTTCCGTGGCGTTGTCCATCCGTGCCTTGTGACCGGGCCTGATGCCCCCGTCAAGGCGGTGGACGCGCCCGAATGAAGGGAGCAGCATGCGCAAGGTCCGATTGCTGGTGTTAAACGGCCCCAATCTCGGGTTTATTGGCGTGCGGCAGCCGGAAATCTACGGCCACCGCACCATCGAGGACTTGCCGGAGATGGTCCGGGAAATCCTTGGCGAAAGCGCCCAGCGCCTGGAATTGCAGTTCCATCAGGCCAACAGCGAGGGCCACTGCATCGACCGGATGGAGCAGGCCTGGAAGGACGGGCTGGACGGCATCGTCTTAAACGCCGGAGCCTACACCCATACGAGCCTTGCCTTGGCCGACTGCCTGGCCTGGATCGGCATCCCCTGCGTCGAGGTGCATATTTCCAACATCTTCGCCCGTACCGACGAGCCGCTGCGCCACAAGAGCATGATCGGGCGCAACTGCATCGGCTGCATCGCCGGCTTCGGGCTGACCAGCTATGCCTTGGCCATCATCGCCCTGTGGCGGCACATCACCGAAAATCCCAACTTCATCTAAGGAGAAACAATGCTTTCCACCACCGACTTCCGTCGCGGGCTCAAGATCGAAATGGACGGCGTGCCCTATGAAATCGTCGATTTTTTGCACGTCAAGCCCGGCAAAGGCGGGGCGTTCATTCGCACCAAGCTCAAGAACATGATTAACGGCCGGGTGGTGGAAAACACCTTCCGGTCCGGCGAAAAGATGGTCAAGCCCGACCTCGAGAGCAAGGACATGCAGTACCTCTACCATGACGGCGAGGAGTTCGTGTTCATGGACATGGAGAGCTACGAGCAGTTGCACGTGGGCAACGACCACCTGGGCGAGAAGGGCGGCTATCTGAAAGACGGTATGGAGCTCAAGATGCTGCTCTACAAAGGCCAGCCCCTGGACATCGACCTGCCGGCTTCGGTGATCCTGGAAGTGACCGACACCGAGCCCGGGGTCAAGGGCGACACCGTCAGCGGCGCCAACAAGCCGGCCGTGCTCGAAACGGGCATCTCGGTCAACGTGCCGCTTTTCATCAATACCGGCGACAAGATCAAAGTGGACACCCGCACGGGCGCGTACATTGGCCGGGAGTAACAAGGACGCCGGGAAAAGCGCTCCCGGCGGATTTCGCCTTTCCCGCGAGCTGGTCGGGCTGGCCGCGATCTTCACGGCCGCCTTTCTGTGCGTCGCGCTCTATACGTACAATGACGGCGATCCCGGCTTCAACCAGTCCGTCACCCGGCGCGTCGTGGCCAACAAGGCCGGGCTGGTGGGGGCGTACGTGGGTGGGGCCCTGGCCGACCTGTTCGGTCTGTGGGCCTATCTGGTGCCGCTGGGGATCGCCTGGCGGGGGCTGCGGTTTCTGGCCCCGGGACTTCGCCTGCCCTTTTGGCGGGGGCTTGGGGCGTTTTGCCTGACCCTCGTGCTGCTGGCCTTTCTGGGCTCGCCCTGGGGCCTTTTCGGGGCCAGTCTTGGCGGCGTCCGGGGCGGCGGCGTGGCCGGACAGCACCTGTTCGGTTTCCTCAACCGTTACTTGAGCTCGTTTGGTGCCTACTTTTTTCTGGCCTTCGCCCTGATCGCCGCCATCCAGGTGACCTTCGGCCTCACCTGGACCAATTTCTGGCTGCCGGTGCTGGACGTGGCCAAGGAAAAAGGCTGGCGGCTCTACGACGCCTGGCTGGCCTGGCGGGAAGAGCGCGCGTTGGCCCGCGAGACCGCGCGCGAGGAACGTCTGGCCCGTGAAGAGGCCTCGCCGTCCCCGGCGCGTGAGAAAAAGCCGGCTAGGGAAAAACGGCAGGCCGCCCCGAGAAGCGTTACGGTTCCTGCCGACCCCGCTCCCGAAGAGGCCCCGAGCGAGGCGGTGGACCGCTTTCTCGACGCCATCGTCGGCCAGGTCGCCCGGAAGGAGGAGCCGCCCGCCGCGTTGCCGGCCGTCTCCAAACCGGTGTCCGCGTCCGCGCCGGATCCGGTCACCTCTCCGGCGCCCAAGCCCGCCCCGGTCCGCGCGGCCAAGGCTCCGGCCAAAAAGGCTTCGGCCGACGACAATCCCATGCCGTCGCTGGACCTGCTTGCCGTGCCGCCGCCGTCCGAGGCCGCCCCGGCCGATCCGGAAGTCTGCCGCCAGCAGGCCGAGAGCCTCATTACCTGCCTCAATGATTTCGGCATCCAGTGCGAGGTGACCCGGGTCATCCCCGGCCCCGTCGTCACCATGTTCGAGGTCAAGCCCGCGCCCGGCGTCAAGATCAGCCGCATCGTGGGCCTGTCGGTGGATTTGGCCCTGGCCATGAAGGCTTTGGCCGTGCGCATCGAGCCCTTGCCCGGCAAGGACACCGTCGGCGTTGAAATCCCCAACGCCCGGCGACAGACCGTCTATTTCCGCGACGTGCTCGACACCGAGGCTTTTCGCGCCTCACCCTCGAAGCTGACCCTGGCCATCGGCAAGGACATCCAGGGCAGGCCGCAGGTGGCCGATCTGGCCCGCATGCCGCATCTGCTCGTGGCCGGCGCGACCGGTTCGGGCAAAAGCGTGTGCATCAACGGCATCCTGCTCTCGATCCTCTACAAGGCCACGCCCGACGAGGTGAAGCTGCTTTTGGTCGACCCCAAGCGCATCGAGCTTTCGGTCTACAACGACCTGCCCCATCTGGTGCACCCGGTGGTGACCGAGACGGCCATGGCCAAATCCGCCCTGGACTGGGCCGTGGCCGAGATGGACCGGCGCTACGAGGCCATGGCGCTTTTAGGCGTGCGCAACATCGCCGGCTACAACGAGAAGCTGGCCAAGCTCGGCGACAACCGGCCGGACGAGTTGGCTGAGCTTGAGCCGCTGCCCTATCTGGTCATCGTCATCGACGAGCTGGCCGACCTCATGATGACCGCGGCCAAGGAAGTGGAAGTGAGCATCGTTCGCCTGGCCCAGCTGGCCCGTGCCGCCGGTATCCATCTGATCCTCGCCACCCAGCGTCCGAGCGTGGACGTGGTCACGGGGCTCATCAAGGCCAACTTCCCCACACGCATCGCCTTCCAGGTGACGAGCAAGCACGATTCGCGCACCATTCTCGACGCCGTGGGCGCGGAATACCTGCTCGGACGCGGCGACATGCTCTACAAGCCGAGCGGGGGCAAGACCACGCGCATGCACGGCGCGTTCGTCTCGGACGAGGAGGCGGCGGCGGTCATCGAACACTGGAAGAGCAAGGCCGCGCCCAATTTCGCCCTGGATTTCAGCGACTGGCAAAAAAGCGCCGACGGGAATGGCGGCGGCGACTTCGGCGGCGGCGAGGGCGGCGACGACACCGCCTCGGACGCCGTCTATCCCCAGGCCGTGGAGTTCGTCATGGAACAGGGCAAGGCTTCCATTTCGCTCATCCAGCGCCGATTCCGCATCGGCTTCAACCGGGCGGCGCGGTTCATCGAACAGATGGAACGCGACGGACTGCTCGGCCCCCAGGAGGGCAGCAAACCCCGAGCCGTCATTCGGAATAAGGAATAGGGGAATGCCTCCGGCGGCCAGGGGGAAACTTTTTGAAAAAAGTTTCCCCCTGGACCCCCTTCAAAAACTTTTAAAAAATGGAAACTTGTTCCTTATAAGGGACTGAGGAACCATAGCCCCCTTCCACCACGGACACACCATGAAAAAACGCGCCTTTTTCCTTGCCGTCTGTTTCGTGTTGGCCACCGCCGCCACGGCCCGGGCCGTGGACCCGACGGAGCTGGCCGGTCGCATCCAGAATAAATACGCCACGATAAACGCCTTTTCCGCCTCGTTCACCCAGGCCATTCGCAACGCGGCCAGCGGCGACACCGAACACCGCTCCGGCTCGTTTTTCTTCAAAAAACCGGTGCTCGTGCGCTGGGAGACGGTCAAGCCCGAAAAAGAGCTGCTTATCGTCGGCAAGGATGCCGTCTGGGATTATTTCGAGGAGGACAAGGAGGCCTACCGCTATGCGGTCAAGGAGATCATCAGCTCCAAGACCATGCTGCGGTTTCTGACAGGCAAGGCCAATCTGACCGAGGATTTTTTCGTGGCCGCCGGCAAGGCGTCCGACGCCGGCCCGGGGCAGGCGGTGCTCGATCTGGCCCCGCGCGAACCCGAGCCGGGGCTGGTCATGGCCCGGGTTTGGGTCGACCTGTCCACGGACATGATCGCCCGCGTCTTCATTCAGGATTTCTACGCCAACACCAACGACCTGACGCTTACCGGCGTGGCGGTCAATCCCAAGCTCGCCGACACGCTCTTCACGTTCACGCCGCCGAAGGACGCCAAGGTCCACGACAACGCGCCGGCCAAGGAGCGCGACCTCAAGTAGCGCGGTGGCGTCCGGTTCGGGGGGAGGGGGCGGCATCGCCCGCGGGCAGGCCGACGGACCGGCGCAGGGCGGCCAGTTCCTCGCCGGCCAGTTCCCGGCATTTTCCCGGAGCCAGCCCGCCCAGTTCCAGAGGGCCTTGGGCGACGCGCACGAGCTTGAGCACGGTAAGCCCCAAATCGCGGCACATGCGCCGCACCTGGCGGTTGATTCCCTGGCGCAGCTCCATCTCCAGGACGAAGCGGTCGGCGGCCAGCCGTTTGACGATGCGCGCCGCAACCGGGGCGAGGGGCTCCCCCTCGGCCAGCCGCATGCCGCGCCCCATCGCTTCGATCGCCTCGGGGCCGACGTGGCCGCGCACGGTGACCAGATAGCGCTTGGGCGCGTGCCAGCGGGGATGGGCCAGGCGGTAGGCCAGTTCGCCGTCGGTGGTCAAAAGCAACAGCCCTTCGGAGAAAAAATCCAGCCGGCCCACGGAAAAAAGGCGTCGTTTCCGGTAGGGGTCCGGCAGGGCGTCGAAGACGGTGGGGCGGCCCTCGGGATCGCGGGCCGTGGTGACGCAGCCCGGCTTTTTGTGGAGCATGAGGGTGAGCGTCCCGGCGGTATCGGGCTTGACGACGTCCTTGCCGTCCACGCTCAGGCGCGACCTGGCCGGGTCGATTTTGCGCCCGAGTTCCGTAACCACGCTCCCGTCGACCGCGACCCGGCCGGCGGCGATCAGCGCGTCGGCCTGCCGTCTGGAACAGACCCCGGCCTCGGCCAGGGCCTTGTTGAGGCGTACCCCGTTGTCGTCGGTCATGGGATCAGCCCGGGAGCCGCAGGAAAAAACGAGTGCCTTCCCCCGGCCTCGAGGAAAAATCCACGTCGCCGTCCAGGCATTCCCGGGCGAAGAGCCGCATGCCGTAAGCGCCGAAGCCACGGCCGACGCCCTTGGTCGTAAAGCCCCTCTGGAAAAGGCGCATGCGGGTCTCTTCGGGCATGACGGCCGGATTGTGGACCCAGAAAGCCACGTCGCCAGCCTCGTCGCCTTCGCAGCCGAGCGTCACGGACTCGCCCGGGCCCGAGGCTTCCAGGGCGTTTTTGACCATGTTGACCATGATGCGCTGGATGATGCGGGCGTCCGAGGAAACATCGATCGAGGGTGCCTCGGGGTCCACGCACAGCACCCGCTTGGGTTCGTGATTGAAGGACTGGCAGTAGGCGGCCAGGTAATGCAGGAGTTCGAGCGTGTCGAGCCTCGTGCGGACATGCTGGTATTCCCTGGCTTCCACAGTCAGGAAATCCTTTTGCGTTTCCACGATGTCCTGGATGTCGTTTATGGCCCGGCGCAGCAGATCGAGGTCCTGAACCTGGTTTTCCGGCAACTCCAGGGCGATGAGGTCGTGGATGCCCTTGATGCCGGACACGGCATTCAAGATATCATGGAAAAAGAGGCGCTCGAAATTGCGCAACGCCTTTTCGTGGGCGATGTCGAGGGCGGAACTCAGCACCAGCTGGTGCTGCCCCTGTTGCATGGGGGCTGTCCAAACCTGGAGGTTGAGGGCTTCGAGAGGCGCGGGCGTCAGGCGGTCGATGGAGCACTCCTGGGTGGCGGATTCCCCTTCGAGGCCTTTGACAATGGCTTTGGCCGCGCCGCAGTACAGGCAAAATCGCGTGGTGCCGCAGCCGCCCGGAAGTTCGACGGAATGGGCGCAGCCCAGTGCCTCGCCCAGGCGCTTGCCGAGTATTTCTTCCTGTGCCTTGGCTCCGACCATGCGCACGAACCGCATGTTGGCGTAAACGATCTGCCGGGTATCGTTTAAGATGGTCACCGCCAATGGAACGAGCGCCAGCGAAAGCGCGGCGGGAGAAACGGCGATCTCCTTGGCGATGCGGTTGATCGCGTCCTGTCCCAGACGCTCTGCCGGCAAAAAATATGTCGTTGTCGCCTCTTCCTGCATGGACTGTCCGGTAGGGCTGTTGCGTCGTCGCATGAGGGATGCAAAGCGAGACGACCGCATGTCCGGAAGGGGGCTCAGGGTAGCGGCAAGGCCGCCCAAGCGACTACATCTGGATGACCTTGTCCGCCAGATCGAGGCTTGTGACCACGTCGAGCATGTTCGTCGTTTCGCCGACTTCCTTTTGCTCCAGGATGCCAAAAAAGTCCAGGCAGGTGCCGCAGACCAGGATGGAGACACCGGCCGCGGCCAGTTCCTTGAGCATGGGCAAAACCGGGCTGCCGGCAACGGCCAGTTTGACCCCGCCGTTGACCAGGATGATGCGCCAAAGCCCTTCGCCCAGTTCCGGCAGGGTGGCGATGAAGTTGACCATGAGCTTGGCGCCCAGTTCCGGATCGCCCCGGCCCACGGTGTCGGCCGTGATGAAGACGGCGGTCTTGGCATTGTCGACTTTTTCCCGGGGAGCGCCGGCGGAAGCGGGCTGGGGCGGAGTAATCGCCTCGCCCGTGGCCGTGGCTCGCAGCACGAAAAGGCCATCCTGCTCGCTTCCCGTGACGGCGTAACCGCGCATGCCCAGAAAACGGGTGACGTTTTCCCGGGCCGCCTGATTGTCCACGGTGACGGTAAGCGTCTGCGGCCGGTCCGGGGCCTCCACACATTCCTTGCAGCGCAACACCGGTCCCGGACAGGCCAGTCCCCGGCAATCGAGCGTGACTTCCATGACGATGCTCCTTTTGACAAGGAACATAGCCCCGTCAGCCCCGGGCTGGTCAAATCGAATGATTTAATGCCGTTGGTATGTTTTGATAGGTGTGGCCTATGGAGGCGCGGGCTAAAACGGGCTTTTGAAGCCGAACGTCTGGGCCAGCCATTCCATGTACCGGCGCGCCCCGGCCGTGGCCTTCGCGGTCTGGAAGGCTCTGCCGGCCAGATCCTCGGCCTCGGAGAGCAACCCGGCCATGCACAGCACGTACACCCGGGCCGGGGCCAGATTGCTCGGATAGCCCATTTCCTGGGCGCGTTTGAGCTTGGCGTCGGCCAGCAGGTAATCGCGGTCGGCCAGAGCCTTGATGCCGAGCTGGAATTCCGTTTCCGCCGTGGGCTCCGCGCCCTGCTCCAGCACCCGGGCGACGATGGCCTGCTTTTTGGCGTCGGATTTCATGAGCCACAAGGGCAGCACGCGCAGGTCCGTCCCGGACAGGATGTAATTGACGGCCGGCAGCGGCGGCGGCGGGGTGAGCATGTTGTTGAGGTAGGTATTCATGATCTGCTGGGTCTCGAACCAGCCATCGGCCTTCTCCCGTATTTCTTGGGGCAAAAGCAGCGCCGCTTCGGCGGAATGCTCGAAACGCTCCTTGGCGGCCAGGGCGTCGAGGAGCTTGTTGTGGGCGGCCAGGTATTGCTGCTGCATTTGCGGGCTTTCGGGATAGCCGCGCAGGCGCTTGGGGTAGTTGTCGGTCAGCGGCTTGGCGTCGCCGAGATAGTCGGCGAGCGCTTTCCCGTCGAGCATGAACAGCGCGCCGAGCTGGCCCGGCTTTTCAACGGCGATGTGGCGCAGTCCAGGTCCTGTGCCCGGGGCCTCCCAGGGCCGGGAAAAATCCTCGGCCGGCTTGGGGCCCTTGGGCTTTTTGACGCCCACCATCATCCAGTTGAAATTGTCTCCGGTCCAAAGCGAGGTGTGTTCGAAGACTTCGGAGAAAGCCTTGAGAATCGCCTTGGCGTCGGCCGGGGATATCTCGAAGACCGGCAGCCAGTAGGTGACCATGCCGCCGTCGTTTAAGCGGTCGCGCATGAGCTGGAAGTATTCGCGCGAGTAGAGGTTCACCACGCCGGCCATCATGGGAGGCGGCGGCTCGGCCGTGATGATGTCGTATTTCTTGGGCGCGGCGAGCAGGTAAAACCGGCCGTCCTCCACGTGGGTGGCCACGCGGGGGTCTTCCAGGGGATTTCGTTCCGGCTTGGGGTAGACGATGCTCGCCCCTCGCAGCACGTCGCGGGAGATGTCCACCACGTCGATGGAGCTGAGCCGGCGATCCTCGACCAGGGCCGAGGCCGTGGAGCCCGTGCCGAAGCAGATGAGTAGCGCCGATTTCGGGTTTTGCAGGGTGGCTTCCGGGAAGTAGCCGAAAAGCTTCATGTAGCGTTTGGCGCTGCGGTCCGTGGAGGACATGGAGTAGCCGTCGGTGACGAGCCGGTACGCGTAGGGCTCGCCCAGGTAGTCCTGGCGGAGGTATTGCAACGTGCCGGTGACGCCCTCGATGGTGGCCACCACCTTTTCCCCGTCCTTGATGAAGTCGGCGCAGGCGCGGTTCAAGTAGCCGCGCATGGCCCCGAAGGGAAAGATGGCCAGGAAAAGCACGAAGGCGAATCCGGATGCCAGCAGGAAGCGGCTGGTGCGCGGCGACGGCCAGGGACCGCTTCGTCCGGCGCACAGGAGCGCCGGCAGGATGTAGAGGGCGCACAGGATAAAAAGGCTCAGTTCCATGCCCACGGCCGGAATGAGGACAAACCCGGCCACGAGCGGGCCGGCCATGGCCCCGAGGGTGTTGGCCATGGCCACCAGCCCGGCCGACCGGGCCCGGTCGCCCACCTCCCGGTGAAAGGCCTCGCCGAGGGTGGTGAAGACCATGCCCGAGATGAAGGCCGCCGGAAACATGAGGGTCAGGGAGAGGACGGTCATATAGCGCCAGTCCAGGGTCTGGTAGACGCTAAACGAAAGGTCGGCGGCGGACTCGAACAGGCGAAAGGAAAGCAGCGCGGACGCGCCGACCAGCAGGACCAGAGGGGCCGTGATCCGGCGTCCATCGGCCTCGCGGCGCAGCCACCAGCCGGCGAACACGCCGCCAAGGCCGATGCCGGCCAGGATCACGGCCAGCATCACGGCAAAGGCCAGACTGGTCGAACGCACGAAGAGCTGAAGAAACCGCGTCCAGACGACCTCCAGGGCCAAAAAGGCCCCGCCGGCCAGGAATCCGGCGGCAAGCAGCCGCTTGGCCCGGTTCGTCAACGGCCTGATCTCAGGGCGCTGGCCGGAGGCGTCCTCCCGGACCGGCTCTTCCCGGAAGCGCCGGGACACGCCGATCGCGCCGGCCGCGGCCAGCACGTTGAGCCCGGCCGCGACCATGCCGGTGCCGGAAAGGCCCAGGGGCGCGATGAGCAGCGTTTCCCCGGCCAGGGCCCCCAGGCAGGCCCCAAGGGTGTTGACGCCGTAGAGCCGGCCGAGCACCCGGCCGAACTCCCCGGGGCGGCGGGTGAGCGCCTTGACCAGAAGCGGCAGCGTGGCGCCCATGGCCGTGGCCGGCAGCAAAAAGAGCAGGAAGGAAAAGGAAAAACGCAGGGTGTTGAGCAAAAAGGGCTTGTTTAGCGCCGGGCTCAGCATGGCCCCGAGCCAGACCGACAGCATGGGAAAGCACAAAACAAGGAGCAGCCCCCAGACCCCGACCAGCAGTTCCATGGCGGCGTAAAAGCGCACCGGGTCGAGCACGTCGCGGCCGAAGCGGGAGATGAGCGCGTTGCCGAGGGCGAGGCCGCCCATGAAGCTCGAAAGGACCAGGGCGCTGGCGTAGACGCTGACGCCGAAAACCAGTCCGGCCAGATGGAGCCACAACGTTTCGAAAAGCAGGGCCGACGCGCCGGAGAGGAGGAAGACAATGCCGAGGATCAGGCGGTCACGGCCGGAAGATGGCGAAAGCACGGGAGCGGCTGGCATGTTTGCGCCTCAAACGTCACTTCCCGCAGGCGCGAAAGGGGGCGGCGGCGAGTGGACGCGTTGGGTCAAAGTCCTTTTTTGGGGCAGATGGCATCCAGGACACAGGTGTCGCAAAGCGGTTTGCGGGCCTTGCACACCGCCCGGCCGTGCAGGACGAGCAGGTGGTTGACGTCCCCCCAATCCTTGCGGTCGAAAAGCGGCATCATATCTTTTTCAATGATGATCGGGTTGTCCGAGGACGTCAAGCCCAGGCGAAAGGACAGCCGGCGGACGTGGGTGTCCACGGCGATGCCCTCGTGTTTGCCCAGGGCGTTGGAGAGCACGATGTTGGCGGTCTTGCGGGCAACGCCCGGAAGCGAGGTCAGGGCCTCCATGGTGTCGGGAACGGCTCCGCCGTAGTGCTCGACCATACGCCCCGCCGCAGCCACCAGGTTCTTGGCCTTCTGGCGGAAAAAGCCGGTGGAACGCACGACTTCTTCCACAGTGGCCACATCGGCCCGGGCCAGGGCGGCCGGATCGGGCCAACGGTCGAAAAAGGCCGGGGTGACCAGATTGACGCGGGCGTCCGTGCATTGGGCGGCCAGGACCGTGGCCACGAGCAACTGGTAGGCGCTGACGTAGTGGAGGGCCGGCGTCAGGTCGGGGTAGAGGGGGCGCAGCCGGCGGATGATTTCCCGGGCCCGGGCGGCCGTGTCCATCACTGGATCTCCAGCGAAGGCGCGGCCGCCGGTCCGAAGGGATGAAGTCCCAGGGAACGCATGGGTTAGGGAATGAACACCACCGCCGAGATGGTCGTGGTCCACATGCCGGAGTCGCCGGTGGTCACACAGGGCATGGAGGCCGAATCGATGATCTTGCCGCTCATGAGGTAAATCTGGCGGCGCTCGTCGTAGGCGGTCTCCGGATCGAAGTCGATGCCGAGCGTGGTGGCGAGCATGGTGGAGGCGAGGTCCTCGGCGAAGTCGCCGATTTCCTGCTCCTCCGCGCCGAAGGCGGTGTGCTCGGAGATGTAGCCGTAGTTGGATTTGTCGGCGGGGAAGGCCATGCCGACGGCCGAGCCGACGAGGCGGTTCTTCTCGTCGGTGGCGTTTCTGGCCATGACGCAAAAGGTGATCTGGCCGGGATTGAGCAGTTTGACGCCTTCGTCCAAGGTGATCAACTGGCAGTGCGGCGGATAAATACTCGACACATAGACCAGATTGAGTTTTTCGATACCGGCTTCACGCAGGGCAAGCTCGAAAGATTGCAGCTTGTTTTTGTGGCGGCCGACACCTTTGGTGAAAAACGCCTTGGTGGGGACGAAAGAGCCTGGGATCATGGGCGGTCCTCTTTAATCTGTTTTGCCGCGAAAGCGGGCAATCCTCATAAGGGTTTTTTGCCGAGAAGTATAGGACCTTTTTCGCCTGTGCGCTTGAGCTCGGCGGCGATTTCCGACTCGGTCCCTTTGAGCCGTACATCCACCCGAAAAAGCTTGCGATTGCCGGCCGATCCCTCACGAAGGGAGGCCGACAGGCCTTTGCGGGAAAGTTCCTTGATCATGGTGTCCGCCTGCTCCTTGGTCTTGAAGGAGGCCACCTGGTAGGTGGCGGCGAACCGGCCGGACTCCTTCTTGTCGGTGGCGGCGCGTTCGGCCTTGGTTTTGGCCTTGGCCGGCTCCGCCTTGACCCGCGGCGGCGCGGGCGGCACGACCTTGGCCGCCGCGGGAACCGGGGGCGGCGCGGGAATGGACGTGGCCGCCGTGGCGGTCCCCATGGGCACGGTCTTGGCGTCGGGCAGGTCATGGCCCTGGAGGCCGGCCGCCTTTTTTCCGTCAGCCGGGGATTTCTGGGTGGAGTCCGCCACCACCGTGCCGTCCTTGCCCTGCAGCCCGTCCATGAACTGGAGTTCCTCGGGCTTGAGCACCTTGGGCGGTTCGGCGGGTTTCGCTCCTTCCGGCTGGGCGGTTTCGGTGGTGGGCATCATCTGGGCGATCTGGGGCACGGCCGCTTCCGGGCGGTAGCCCCGTCCGACCAGGATGCCGAGGATGAACACCCAGCACATGCCGAGCACGACCACGATGCCGACGGAAATAAGGCCGGACATGCTCATCTCGAAGGAGAATTTGCGCGGGCCGCCGCGTTCCTGGGTGACGCTTAATCTGTTGAGCAGCTTCATGAGATGCGGTTCCTTGACCGAAGACGCCGCCGTAGCCTGGCGTCAATCATCGCCTACATTTTGTCCGGGGCCGACACGCCGAGGAGATCGAGCCCGTTTCGCACCACCGTGGCCACGGCATCGAGCAGGGCCAGCCGCGCCACGGTCAGCTCCGCATCCCCGGAAGCCAGGACCGGGTTGACCGTGTAGTAGCGGTGCAACTGGCCGGCCAGGTCGCGCAGGTAAAAGCTGACCAGATGCGGCGCGAAGGTCCGGGCCGCCGAGGCCACGGTGTCGGGATACTGTTCGAGGAGCTTTAAAAGTTCCAGGTCCTCGGGCGTATCGAGCTTGCTAAGCAGTTCCGGCGTAGCCTCCCGGGGCGTCACGCCGCGCTCGGCCGCCTTGGCGAAAAGCGATTTGACCCTGGCATGGGCATATTGGACATAGTAGACCGGATTGTCCATCGACTTTTCTTTCACGGCGTCCAGGTCGAAGTCCAGGTGGCTGTCCGATTTGCGCGACAGGAACATGAACCGGGCCGCGTCGGCCCCGACCTCGGCCACCACGTCGGCGAGCGTTTCGAACTTGCCGGCCCTTGTGGACATGGCGATCTGCTCGCCGCCTTTGAGCAGGTTGACGAGTTGGACCAGGATGACCTTGAGGCTCGTTTCGGGATCGCGGCCCAAGGCGGCCACGCAGGCCTTCATGCGCGGCACGTAGCCGTGATGGTCCGCGCCCCAGATGTCCACCACCACGTCGAAGCCCCGGCGGAACTTGTCGTCGTGGTAGGCGATGTCCGAGGCGAAATAGGTGAGGTCGCCGCCGGATTTGACCAGCACGCGGTCCTTGTCGTCGCCGAAGTTGGTGGTGGCGAACCACAGGGCCCCGTCCTTGTCGTAGGCGAGGTTTTTCGCCCGCAGGTCGTCGAAGGTGCGGGCCACGGCCCCGGCGGCAAAAAGTTTGGATTCGGGAAACCAGACGTCGTGGCCAACCCGGAATTCCCGCAAATCCTTCTTGATGCCGTCCAGGATCTCTTTTTCGCCGTACAGGCGGCAGATGTCGGTGGCCTTGTCCTCGGGCAGGTCGAGGAGGCCTTCGCCCTCGCGGTCGAGCAGTTCCCTGGCCAGCTCCTTGACGTAGTCGCCCCGGTAGTAATCCTCGGGCTCGGTCACGTCCTTTCCGGCCAGCTCCCGGCAGCGGTAGAGGATGGACTGGCCGAGGATGCGCATCTGGCGGCCGGCATCATTAATATAATACTCGGTCTCGACGGCGAATCCGGCCGCGCGAAGCACCCGGGCCAGACTGTCGCCCACGGCCGCGCCCCGGCCATGGCCGATGTGCAGGGGGCCGGTCGGGTTGGCCGAAACGAATTCGACCTGGATTCTCGTCCCCTCGCCGATATTGAGGCGGCCGTAACGATCGCCGCTCCCCGCCACGTCGAGGACGGTGCGTTGCCAGAAGCCCGGCGTGAAGGTGACGTTAATAAAGCCCGGTCCGGCGACGGCCACGTCGGCCAGATCGGGGCTTGCCGCCAGCAGTTCCTCGCGCAGTTCCCCGGCCAGTTGGCGGGGCGGCATCTTGGCCGCCTTGGTCGCCATCATGGCCACGTTGGTGGCCAGGTCGCCGTGGGACTTGTCCCGGGGCGCCTCGATGGTGGTCTTGGCCGGCCAGGCGATGCCGCGCTTTTGCAGCGCTTCTTCCAAAAGCCCGCGCAGATGCTCCGTAGCCCGCATGGCTCAAGCTCCCAAGGCGGCCGCGCCGGCCGGATCGCTTACGGACACGGCGGCGTATTCGCCGCCGGCGTCTTTGAGGTTGGCGGAAACGAGCTTGGTCAGGACGGTTTTGGGACCAAGCTCGACAAAGGTGCGCGCCCCGGCCGCGTGCAAGGCGGTCATGGTGTCGATCCAGCGCACCTGCGAGGTCATCTGGCGACAAATGAGATCGAGCGCCTTGTCGGGATCGCTCTCGGCCGCGCCGGTCACGTTGAAAAAGACCGGGGCCGTGGTTTGCGCGCGAAGTCCGGCCTTGCGCAGGGCCTTTTCCAGCTCCTTGGCCGGCTCGGCCATAAGCGGGCTGTGGAACGCGCCGCTGACGGCCAGGGGAATGGCCCGGCCCTTGCGCGCCTTGGCCAGCTCGGCGGCCGCCGCGACGGCCGGCCCCTCGCCGGAGATGACGTACTGGCCCGGGGAATTGTAGTTGGCGATCACCAGCAGCTTGCCCGTATCGTTTTTGGCCGTGGCCACCACGTCCTCGATGGCCTCGAGGGAAAGCTTGAGCACGGCGGCCATCTTGCCCTCGCCGCCGGCGGCCTCGGCCATGAGCCGGCCGCGCAGGCTGGTAAGCTCCAGCGCCGCCGCCACCTCGAGCATGCCCGAGGCGGCCAGGGCGGCATATTCGCCAAGGCTGTGCCCGGCAAAGCCGACCACGCCGGAAAGTTTGTCGCGCAGCGCCAGCCACAAGCCCAGGGTGACGGCGGTCATGGCCGGTTGCAGGGCGCGGGTGTCGGCCATGGCCGCCTCGTCGCCCTCCCAATAGATTTCGCGCAGGGGCAGCCCCGAGGCCTTTTCGGCCAGACGCCACAGTTCGGCCGCGTCGGCGGAAGCTTCGGCCAGGACTCGGCCCATGCCCTTTTCCTGCGAACCCTGGCCGGGAAAAAGCACGGCCAGGCGGTTTTCGGTTGCGCTCACGTTCGCCTCTCCTTAGAGATTTTTCGCGTCATTTCGGCCGCGATTGGTAGAGCAATGGGCTCAAATGTGCAACGGTCAATTTAACGGGGGATACGCATGCCGCAAAGCGATACGATGCCCGATGCCGCCGCCGTGGCCAAGGCCGCCACGGCGCTCGGACGGGCGCTTGCGCCGGATCAGGCGGCCCTGCTCGCCGGCTACCTGCAACTTCTCACGCGCTTTCGGCGCAAGATCAACCTGGTCGGACCGCAGGATTGGCCGACCATGCTCGAAACGCTCGTGGCCGACTCCTGGCACCTGGCCGATTTTCTGGCCGGTCCGGAAGCGAAACGCGTGCTGCCGCCTGGGGATGCGCTTGTGTTGGGCCTGGATTTCGGGGCCGGGGCGGGGCTGCCCGGCATCGGCCTGCGGGCTTTTTTCAATCGGGGACCGTACTACCTGCTCGAGTCCCGGCAAAAACGCTGCGTGTTTCTGGCCGAGGCGACGGCAAGGCTGCATCTTTCCGGGGTGCATGTGGCCGAAGGGCGGGTGGAGCGCACCGTGCCGGACATCCTGGCCGGGCATCCGGGCGCGTTCGTCTTGTGCCTAAGCCGCGCCTTCGCCCCCTGGCCGCGGTTTTTGACGCTGTGCCGGGAACTGGTGCGGGAGCCCCTGGCGGTTGTGACCATGACCGGCGAGGCCACGACCGTGGAGGAAACGCCGCCGGGCTGGGCGCTGGCCGCTGCCGCGAGCTACCCCGTCGCCGGCAGGACGCGTCACGTGTCGCTTTTTTCCGGCTCCGCGACGTCCATGTAGGCGTCCTTGAAAATAAGCCGCGTGGCCGTGGCGTCGGCGACATCGGCCAGGTCCATGAGGGATTCCAGGAAATCGAGGATTTCCCCTTTGTCGGCTTCCGAGGCGTTTTCGAATTCGAAGGCCAGGTCGCCGGATTCGAAATAGCGCCGCAACTTGTCGAGATACGTCTGGTCGAGAAGGGGGAAGGGCATACGAAACCGCCTTTTGCCTGGGAGAGGTCAGTGGTGGTACGGTGCGCCGGCGTTGATGGCCGCCGCCCGGTAGAGTTGCTCGTAAAGGACCACCCGGGCCAGTTCGTGGGGCAGCGTGCCGGGACCGAGGGCCAGAGTCATATCGGCGCGGGCGAGCACCTCCGGCGAGAGGCCGAACGCGCCGCCGACGACGAAGCTGGGAGCCCGGCCGGGGTCCTCGATAAAGGCCGCCAGCCGCGCCGCCAGTTCGCGCGAGGGCAGCGACCGGCCGCCCTCGTCCAGCACGACCACGAAGTCGCGCGGGGAAAGCTTCGCCAAAAGGGACTTGCCTTCCTCGGCCTTGCGCCGCTCGTGGTCGGACGCCTTGGCGTCGCGCACCACATGTTCCTCGACCGGCAGATAGCGCCGTAGCGCCGTCAGGTAGTGGGCGGCGGCATCGCGGAAATAAGGGGCCTTGGCGGCTCCGACGACGAAAAGGCGTACGGGTTTCATGGGCGCATTCCCCGGAAGCGGCCGGGTGTGGGCCGGCTGTTAGCCCAGGGGCGCGCTTATTGTCAAAGCGGTCGGCTTGGATTAGGCCAAATGGCGCATCACTGTATCACAACCCGATAGGGAGAGGCATGCCGTCTTGTAACACCGTTCACCGCCGCCTGCGGCAATGCGTCTTTTTGCTGACGGCGGTCCTCGTGGCCTCGGCCCTGGCCGGGGGAACGGCGTTCGCCCAGGAATTGCTTTTGAGCAACCTGGTGCTCAACAATTTCGAAGGGAAGATCCGGGTGCGCTTCGGCGTGGAGCCGACAGGGATCGAACACATCCGGCAGGCGCTTTTGGAGGGCGAGCGGTTGGCGCTCGTCTGCAAGGCCAGACTCGCCGTCAAACGCGATTACGTCTGGAACAAGGAAGTCAGCCACGCGCGCTTCGAAAGTGAGCTGCGCCGGCTCAAGGGCGGCGACTTCGCCGTCAGCCTGCCCGGCCAGGGCTCCATGGCGGACCGGGACCTGTCCGCGCTTTTCCGCAAGGCCTGGAACGAAATCCTCATCGACCTCGGCTCCTGGGACCGCCTGGAACGCGGCCAGACGTACGTGCTGACCCTGGAGCTGTCGCTGGCCCGCCTGGATGTTTCGCCCTGGGTCAAAAAAGGACTTTTCTTCTGGCCCTTTGACCCCGCCACGCCTGTTTCCTACCAGCTTGACTTTACATATTAAAACCCTTCGCATCGGTTGCCTTTGCCGCCGCTTTTCGTATAATGGGCCAGGATTTCCCGAGAAATCGCGGCAAGGAGGCCTTCATGCGGGTTGTGATCGCCGGCGGAACGGGCTTTATCGGCCGGGCGCTGACCCGGTCCCTTGTCCGGGACGGGCACGAGGTTGTCGTGCTTTCCCGGGGGGCTTCGGGGCGTAAGCCCGCTCCGGGAATCACCTATGCTCCCTATGACGGCCGCACCGGAGAGGGGTGGGCGCATCTGCTGGGCGGCGCCCGGGCCCTGGTCAACCTGGCCGGTGAAAACATCGCCTCGGGCTACTGGACCAAGACGCGAAAGGCCCGCATCCTCGGAAGCCGCCTTGACGCCGGACAGGCGGTCATGGACGCCCTGTCCCGCGCGCCCGCGCTTCCGGATGTCCTCATTCAAGGTTCGGCCACGGGCTATTACGGCGACCGGGGCGATGTGCCGATCGCCGAGGATGCCCCGGCCGGAGCGGGCTTTTTGGCCGAGGTGGCGTGCCGTTGGGAGGCGTCCACGGCCGGGGCCGAGGCTTTGGGGCTGCGCCGGGCCGTCATCCGCACGGCGGTGGTCCTTGGCGCGGGAGGCGGGGCGTTGCCTCGTATGCTTGCGCCGTTTCGGTTTTTCCTGGGCGGTCCGCTCGGGTCCGGCCGACAGTATTTGCCCTGGATTCACCTTGCCGACGAGGTGGCGGCCATCCGCTTTCTGATCGACCATGAAGCGGCCGCCGGTCCCTTCAACCTGGCCGCGCCGGAAGCCGTCACCCAGGACGGGTTCGCCGCCGCCGCGGGCAGGGCTCTTGCCCGCCCGGCTTGGCTGCGCCTGCCCGGGCCGGTCATGCGTCTGGCCCTTGGCGAAATGGCCCGGGAACTCTTTCTGGGCGGGGTGCGCGCCGTGCCCGGCCGTTTGACGGAACTCGGCTTTCGCTTTTGTTTCGAAACCTTGCCCGACGCCTTGTCGGACATCCTTCGGCCTTCACGGGAATCCCACCATGCCTGAGGAAGCGGCGACATCCCCCGAAAACCCGCGCGTGCTCATCGTCGAGGACGAGGGAGTGGTGGCCTTGGATCTGGCCAGACGCCTCTCCCAGCTCGGCTATGCCGTCTGCGGCCCGACGGACCGTGGCGAGGATGCCTTGCGCCTGGCCCGGGATCTCTCTCCCGACATCGTGCTCATGGACATCGTGCTGGACGGCGCCCTGGACGGGGTGGACGCGGCCGGGCGCATCCGCGACGAGTTGGCCGTGCCGGTGGTTTTTCTCACCGCCCACGCCGATCCGGAAACTCTGCGGCGCGCCGGCGCGGCCGGTCCTTACGGCTACATCACCAAGCCCTTCGAGAACCGGGACCTGACCACGACCCTGGACATCGCCCTGTACAAGTCCCGGATGGAGCGGCGACTGCGCGATAACGAACAGTGGACGGCCATGACCCTGCACTATCTTGGGGAAGGGGTGATCACCGCCGATCCCCAGGGGTTGGTGCGCTTCGCCAACCCCATGGCCGAAACGCTGCTTGGAGTGTCGGCAGCGCGTCTGCTCGGCCGTGACTTGGCGACGCTTTACAAGACGCTTCGGGACCCCGAGCAAGGCGATATCCCCGACGGGCTGGAGGGCGCTCGGGAAGTGGCGATCTTGTGCCGGGAGGACGGGAGCCGCTTGCCCGTGGAGCAGACCCTGTCGTCCATTTTGGACGACAGGGGGCGGGCGCTCGGAACGGTACTCGTCTTTCGGGACATCAGCCGCCGCCGGGATGTGGAGCGGGCGCTTCGGGATTCCGTGGCCGGCCTGCGCCTGGCGCTTACGGAAACCGTCAACGCTTTGACCGTGACATCGGAAACGCGCGACCCCTTCACCGCCGGCCACCAGGAACGCGTGTCCCGGCTGGCCGAGGCCTTGGCCAAGGCCCTCGGGTTCTCCGACGAGGAGCGGGAAGGCGTGCGCATGGCCGGGCTGGTCCACGATATTGGCAAGATCCATGTGCCTTCGGAAATCCTGACCAAGCCCGAGGCGCTTTCCGCCATGGAAATGGGCATTGTGCGGGACCACAGCACCGTCGGCTTCGACATCCTGAAGGATGTCCCTTTCCCCTGGCCCCTGGCCCGCATGGTGCTCGAACACCATGAGCGGTGCGACGGTTCCGGCTACCCGGCCGGGCTCAGGCGCGAGGACATGCACCCCGGGTCGCGCATCCTGGCCGTGGCCGACGTGGTCGAGGCCATGACCGCCCACCGGCCCTACCGTTCCGCCTGGAGCCTTGAGCACGCGCTGGCCGAACTGGCGAAAGGCCGGGGCCGCCTCTATGACGCCGACGTGGTCGACGCCTGCCTCTCGCTCTTCGAGCGTGGCGATTTTCGGTTTTAGGTTGGGAAAGGAATGTGCGAGAGGGGAAACCCTTTGAAAAGGGTTCTCCCCTCTCGCGCTCTCCCCTTCCTAAACTTCTTAATTTCTGCAGTGTGATACGAATCACACTGCATCCCGATGATAGTCTTTGGAAAGGGGGCCGGGGGATAACCTTTCTTCAGAAAGGTTTCCCCCCGGGAGGCTTTTTACACGCCTTCTTTTTTGATCCAGATCAGGCTGGCTTGGCGGCTGGTGGTCTTGTCGCGCCGGTAGGAGAAAAAGAGCGGCAGGCTTTGGGTGCACAGATCGAGGCCGTAGATGCGGTCCCGGTCGAGGCCGGCCGCGACGAGCTGGTCCCGCGTGAGCCGCCACAGGTCCACGCGTTGTGTGCGGTAGTCGTACCAGGGACGGAATTTTTCCCCGAATTCGCGTTCGAAAGCGGTGAACTCCGCTTCCCCCGGCCCGAGGCTCGGGCCGCGAACCGCCAAAAGCTCACGCGGGTCGAGCCCGTAGCGCACGCAAAACGAGCGCACGGACCGGCCGCACATGTCGGCCACGTTGCCGCGCCAGCCCACGTGCAGCGCGGCGATGAACTTTCCCGATTCGTGGGCGAGAAGCACCGGCTGGCAATCGGCGGTCTTGATGGCCAGGGCCCGGCCGGGCCGGCTTTCGGCCATGCCGTCGCCCGCTTCGATGCTCGGCTGGTCGAGGGTGTCGAATTCCGGTTCGAACACCATATAGACGCCGTGCTCCTGCTTGAGCGAATGCCAGACAGAAAACCCCAGTTCCTCGCGCAGGGCGCGCCGGGTGGCGATGACCGCTTCCGGGTCGGACGCGCCGGTAAAGGCCATGGTGTCCGGGCCGCAGCCAAAGGCGCAGCCGACGCCGGGTAGTCCGGGAAATGCAAAAGGGATGTAATTCATGTGTCAAACCGGTATGTTTGAAGTTCGGTCACCACGATGTCCACGGGCCTGTCCCAGGGGTCGGCCGGCAATTGCGGCACCACCTGGAACGCGTAGGCCAAGCCGATGGTCAGGGCCGATGCCGCCATGGGCAGGGCAAGCAGGCGGTCGTAATAGCCGCCGCCGAAGCCCAGGCGCGCGCCTTTCGCGTCAAAGGCCACGCCCGGCACCAGGATGACGTCCGGTGAATAGGCGCTCGGCGGCAGACAGGCGGCCCGCGGCGGTTCCAGGATGCCGTAGCGACCCGGCACGGCCGCGTCCAGGCTGGTCAGACAGCCGACGTCGAGTTCCCCGGGCGCGTCGGGGCGGCAGCGGGGCAAAAGCACCCGTCGGCCCGATGCCAAAAGCGAACGGACCAGGATGCCGGCGTCCACCTCGCCCCGGATAGGCAGATAGGCCAGTACTTCCCGGGCCGCCGCATAGCGGGGCAGGGCTTCCACCCGACTGGCCACGGCCTGGCTGGCCCGGGCCGCGAGCTCCGGCTCCTGGGCGTTGCGCCTGCCGAGCATGCGGCGGCGCAGGGCGTCCTTGTCGATGGTTGCGGCGGGAGATGGTTGCATTGTTTGCACAACCACAGCATAGTAGCAAGGAGGTGGCGTCAGGGGAAGGGCGCGCCGGGGATCGAAATCGAGGGAGAGGGCATGGCCGAGGAAACGTTTTTCATCGGAATCGGGGATATTCACGACGATATCGCGTCTCTTGAACGCATACCCGACCTGGAGCGGGCGGCCGGTGTCGTTATCAGCGGCGATCTGACCATAAAGGGCGCGGCCGCCGCGGCCAAACCTGTCATTGCGGCCCTGAGGCGGCGCAATCCCGTCATCCTGGCCCAGATCGGCAATATGGACACCGCAAGCGTCGACGCCTACCTTACCGCCGAAGGCATCAACATCCACGCCACAGGCCGGGTCATGCCCGAGGGCGTGGGGTTTTTCGGCTGCGGCTGGTCCACGCCGACCCCCTTTCACACGCCGAGCGAGGCCGGCGAGGAGCGTATCGCCGACTGGCTCGCCACCGCCCATGCCGTGGTCGCCCATTGCCCGCATCTGGTCATGGTTTGCCATACGCCGCCTTTCGGCACAGCCACGGACGTGGTCGGTTCCGGCGTTCATGTCGGGAGCAAGGCGGTGCGGGATTTTATCGAACGTACCCAGCCGGCCGTGTGCCTGACAGGGCATATCCACGAATCCCGGGCGGTGGATACCCTGGGCAAGACCGTCGTCATCAATCCCGGGGCGCTTTCGGGAGGCGGCTACGCGCGCCTGGCTCTTGGGCCGGAGGGGATCGCGGCCAGCCTGCTGGCGTTTTGAATGTGGTGACGCGGCCCTTGCGTCCGGCCGTTTTCCAGGGACGGTCCGACCGGCCGTTGTGGCGTCGACCGGAATGATGACACCCGGGAGTCGTTGATGCGCGTCATAAATATCATCGACATCGTCTTTTATCGGGCCTTCCTGTCCAAGCTTTATCTGACGGCCGGCATCGACTATGTTTTCGCCTTTCCGGAGGACGGCGAGGTTTCCCAGGCCTTGGGCGATCCCACGCCCGATGCCGTCCTGATCCAGGACTCCTACATCAATTGCGACAGCGTCGCGTTGATCGAGCGTATTCGGGAGACGGCCAACGCGGCGGGAAAAATCATTCCCATCCTTTGCCTGCGCCCCTTCGACGCCGGCAGCGAGGATGATGTCGCCGTGCCCCTTCCCCCCGGTCAGGACATCTATCCCGTCAACCGTATAAACCTGACCGACGTGCTGCGGGAGATTCAGGAAAAGCCGCGGCAAAGCGTCTCGTCGCGCCGTTCCATCCTTTTCGTGGACGCCGGCAAGACGCTGCTCCACGTGGTGCGCGCGGCGCTCACCCCGGCCGGTTTTCGCGTGGTGGCCGCCCACAACGCCGAGCAGGCCCTGGCCTTCTGCCGCAAGCACGACTTCGAGCTGGTGCTTACGAGCGTGCTGTTGCCGGGACTGTCCGGTCTCGATTTATGCCGCCGGATCAAGGAGGACAACCCGGGGCGCTATCTGCCGGTCATCATTCTTTCCAGCAGCGACAGCAGCCTGGACATGGATACGGCGTTTAACTGCGGGGCCGACGACTATCTGCTCAAGGCCTTCACCCCGGAGATGCTGGCGGCCAAGGTGTCGGAGCATCTCGACCTGGTCGAGCGCAAACGCCACAATAAGATTCTGGTCGCCGACGACAACAAGCTTATCCGGGAGCTGTTGCGCCACAGCTTTATCAAGGGCGGGCATTGCGTGCTGACCGCCGAGAACGGCAAAAGCGCCCTCGAGCTGGCCAAGGAGCATCTGCCCGACGTGGTGGTGACCGATATCGAGATGCCGGAGATGGACGGCTATACGCTGTGCGAGAAGCTGCGGGACGAGCCGGATTTGCGCAACACCCTGGTCGTGATGATGAGCGGTCGCGACCGGCAAAGCGATATCCTTCGCGGCGAACGCCTGGGCATCTCGCGTTATTTCGTCAAACCCTTCGATGTCGAGAAAATGCAGCTCGTGGTGGAGCAGTTGCTGACCGAGAGCTATCGGCACATCAAGAAAGAGCACGAGCACGTCCTGGCCAGCATGTCGGCCCTCATTACGGCCCTCGAGGCGCGCGACGAATACACCAAGGGCCATACCGCCCGGGTTTCGCGCATGGCCATGCGCCTGGGCCGGGCCATGGAGCTTGGCGATAGGGATCTGCGGGAACTGGAGATCGCGGCCAATCTTCATGACATCGGCAAGATCGGCGTGCGCGACGCCGTGCTCCTAAAGCCCGGCAAGCTCACCCCCGAGGAATACGCCAAGATCCAGGAGCACGCCATTATCGGCGCGGAAATCCTGCGTCCCATCGTCTCCCTGACTCCGGTGCTGCCGCTTATTCTCCTGCACCACGAGCGCTGGGACGGGCATGGCTATCCCACGGCCATCATGGGCGAGGACATTCCCCTGGGCGCGCGCATCATCGCCATTGCCGACGCCTTTGACGCCATGACCACGGACCGGCCCTACAGAAGGGGAATGCCGCTTGCCAAGGCGCTCGGCATCATTGAGGAAGAAGCTGGGCGGCAGTTTTGCCCGATGTGCGCAAAGGCGTTTTTGGCTATGATGCATGACGGCGGCGACATGCAAAAATCCGCTGTGGAGGTTGAATTTACAAAATGATTTTGATGAGTTGGAATGTTAATGGACTGCGGGCCGTGGTACAGAAGAATTTCTGGGACTGGCTTTCGGGCTGTGGGGCGGATGTGGTCGGCATCCAGGAGTCCAAGATTCAGCCCGGGCACGAGGCGGATTTTGGCGGCACGGAGGTCTATCGCACGGTCTGGTCCAGCGCCACCGTCAAGAAGGGCTATTCCGGTGTGGGCTGCTTCTACCGCGTCGAACCCCATGACATCAGCCTGGAATTGCCCGACGAAGCCTACGTCGGGGAAGGCCGGCTGATCCAGATGGAATTTGACGACTTCTATTTCTTCAATGTCTATTTTCCCAACGGCGGACGCGGCCCCGACCGTCTGGCCTACAAGTTCGGCTATTACGATGCCTTTCTGGCCCATGCCGAAACCCTGCGCCGGAAAAAGCCCATCGTGGTTTGCGGCGACTTCAATACCGCCCATACCGCCCTGGACCTCAAAAATGCCAAGTCCAACGAGAAGACATCAGGTTTCTTGCCCGAGGAACGCGCCTGGCTCGACCGCTTCATCGCCGCCGGCTACGTGGACACTTTCCGCATGTTCGAGCCGGAAGGCGGGCACTACACTTGGTGGGATTATCGCTTCAAGGCGCGCGACCGCAACGTCGGATGGCGGATCGACTATTTCTTCGTGTCCGAGGAACTGCGCGGCAAGGTGCGCCGGGCCTGGATCGATTCCGCCGTCATGGGCTCGGACCACTGTCCGGTGGGACTCGATTTGGACGCCTCGTGACGCGGGGCCAGCCAGGGAAAAGATCCGATTTGTTTTGACCGTAAGCGTTTTTTTGCTATAACAAGACTCCATCTCTCTATTCCCCGGGAGGATATATGATGAAACGTGCGTTTGCCGCGTTTGCCGCGGCGGTGTTTGTGGCTGCGACCTGTGCCCTGGCCCTGGCCTCCTCGGCGGGCCCGGGACTGACTTCGGACGAGGCCCTGGCCAAACTCAAGGAAGGCAACGATCGCTACGTGGCCAAGGCTAGCGTCGCGCCGCGCCGGGACGCCGCCCGGCGTCATGAGACCGCGACCGGCGGCCAGCACCCCTTTGCCACAGTGCTCGCCTGCTCCGATTCCCGCGTGCCGGTCGAGGTGGTCTTCGACCAGGGTGTTGGCGATATCTTCGTGGTGCGCGTGGCCGGCAACGTGGCCGCTACCGATGAGATCGGTACCATGGAATACGGGGCCGAACACCTCGGCGTGCCGCTGATCGTGGTCATGGGGCACACCAAGTGCGGCGCGGTGTCGGCGGTGGTCAAAAACGAGCCGGTCACGGAAAATATCGGCAAGCTGGTGGCTCCCATCGTGCCGGCGGTCAAGAGCGTCAAAGCCCGGTTCGCCACGGCCAACACCGATGAGCTCATCGCAAAGTCCATCGAGGCCAACGTGTGGCAGGCCATAAGCGACATCTACGCCAAAAGCCCACTGATCAAGAAGATGGCCGCCGCCGGCAAGGTAAAGGTCGTGGGCGCTCTTTACGATATCGATTCGGGCGAGGTGCACTGGCTCGGGGAACACCCCAACAACGCCATTTTACTTGGCAAATAAAGATGTTTTAAAAGAGACTGGGGGGAAACTTTTCTGAAGAAAAGTTTCCCCCCAGCCCCCCTTTCAAAAGACTTTTAATAGTAACGTGTTGTTGGTGTAACACTCGTAACGTTAGAAAATTTAGGAAGGGGAGAGCGCGAGAGGGGAGAACCCTTTGCAAAAGGGTTTCCCCTCTCGCACTTTCTTTTCAACTCTCTATTATGCGGGCCGTTGTTGTTTGTGTTTTTTTGCTGGTCTACGCCGCCATGGCGTTGGGCCGGCTGCCGGGGCTGGCCTTGGACCGTTGCGGCGCGGCCGTGCTTGGGGCCATCGTGCTGGTCGCAAGCGGGCTCATGCCGGTGCAGGCGGCCTGGAACGCGGCCGACGTGCCGACCTTGGCCCTGCTGTTCGGGCTCATGGTCGTCTCCGCCCAGTTGCGACTCGGCGGCTTTTACACGGCCGTCAGCCGTTCCCTGGTCACCGCCGCCGCTTCCCCGGTCGGGCTGCTCGCCCGGATCATGCTCGCCGTGGCCGTCCTTTCGGCGTTTCTGGCCAACGACATTGTCTGTCTGGCCATGGCCCCCATCGTGGTCGAGGCGACCCGGGGCCGGGGACTCAATCCGCTGCCGTACCTGATCGGGGTGGCCATGGCCGCCAACATCGGCTCGGCGGGCACCTTGATCGGCAACCCGCAAAACATGCTGCTCGGACAGGTCGCCCATTTGTCCTTTTCCGGCTATGCGGCGGAGGTCTGGCCCTGCGTGGCCGTTTCCCTGATCATGGCCTGGGGCCTTACCGTGTGGGCCTGGCGGGGACGATTCGCCGGGCCGGTGATTTCCCTTCGCGTCGACGCTCCCGCCTGGAATCCGTGGCAGTCGGCCAAGGGGCTGGCCGCCCTGGCTGTCTGCCTGTCCGCCTTCGTCTGGGGCGGCGTGCCCCGGGAGAACGTGGCCCTGGCCTGCGCCGGGGCATTGCTTCTCAGCCGGCGCATGGCCTCCCGGGAGACGCTGGCGCTTGTCGACTGGCAGTTGCTGCTGCTTTTTCTCGGTCTGTTCGTGGTCAATAAAGAGGTGGCGGCGGCGGGATTTCTGGACGACCTGCACCGTGGGCTTCTGGCCTGGGGCATCGATTTGGCCCGTCCGGCCTGGCTCTATGCCGTCACCGCCGCCCTTTCCAATGTGGTTTCCAACGTGCCGGCGGTCATGCTCCTGCTGCCGGGGCACGAGAGTCCGGGACAGGCCACCTTGCTCGCCGTTTCGAGCACCCTGGCCGGCAATCTGCTGCTGCCCGGGAGCATCGCCAATCTGATCGTGGCCGGCCAGGCGGAAGGGCCCGGGGTGCGCCTGGGCTTTTGGGAGCATGCCCGGGTGGGCGTGCCGGCGGCCTTGATCGGGCTCGCAGCTTCGGGCTGGTGGCTCTTGCGGTAGCTTGTCAACATGCGCCTTGCCGTGGCGAGGCATTGGGGATTCGGCATGGAAATGGTGGAAAAGGGGATCGCCGCCGGCATGATCCGGGAAGCGGACACGGCCGTGGTGTTTCACGATCTGGATATGCTGGAACGTCGGCTGGGCGAGGTGACGACGGCCTTTGGCCCGGCCGCCCTGGCCGCGGCGGCGATCAAGGCCAATCCGCTGCCGCCGGTCTTGGCCTTTCTGGCCGGGCTTGGGGCCGGTGCCGAGGCCGCTTCCTTGCCGGAGGTCCGGCTGGCCCTGGACGCCGGTTTCACGGCCGGGCGCATCGTGTTTGATTCCCCGGCCAAGACGTTCGAAGAACTGCGCTTGGCCGTCTCCTTGGGCCTTAACGTCAATGCCGACAATCTGGACGAAGTGGAGCGGTTGGGGACGGTCGGCGCTTCCCTTGGCCGCGCGCCCCGGGCCGGGCTTCGCGTCAACCCGCAGGTGGGCCTTGGCCGCATCAAGGCGACCAGCGTGGCCGGGGTCTATTCGAAATTCGGCGTGCCTCTGGCCGACCGCGAGGCCATCCTGGCCGCCTTCGCTCGCTGCCCCTGGCTGGAAGGACTCCACGTGCACATCGGCTCCCAGGGCTGTTCGCTGGATATGCTGGTGGCCGGGGTGGGCGCGATCTACGATCTGGCCTTGGAAATCAACGCCAGGCTGGGGGCGCGCCGGGTGCGCCGGTTCGACCTCGGCGGCGGCCTGCCCGTGGCCTACCGCGATACGGACGATCCACCGACGCCCGGAGTATATGCGGCGGCGCTGGCGGAACGGTGTCCGGGACTTTTTTCGGGGCAGTTCGACCTGGTCACGGAATTCGGCCGCTTTCTCCACGCGCCCTGCGGCTTGGCCGTCAGCCGCGTGGAGTACGTCAAGCGCCAGCCCGGGCACAATACGGCCGTGCTGCATCTTGGCGCGGACATGTTCGTGCGCGAATGCTACAACCCGGAGCTCTGGACCCATGGCGTGACGCTTCTCTCCCCGGACGGCCGGGAAAAAGGCGGGGAGCGCGGTACATGGCATCTGGCCGGGCCGCTGTGCTTCTCCGGGGATTTTCCGATCCGGCAGGCGCGGCTGCCGGACGTCGCCCCCGGCGATCTTGTGGCCATCCATGACGTCGGGGCCTACACCCTGGCCATGTGGTCGCGTTACAACAGCCGCCAGATGCCCCGGATACTGGGCTATCGCCAGGGGCGATTCAATGTGCTGCGCGAACGTGAGGAGCCCGAGGACCTGGTGCGGTTTTGGCGGGGACGGCCCGTCGCGCCGGGCGGCGGCGGACAAGGTCGGGAAGAGTAGCGTCCGCCCGCCGGAAACGGGTCTGGCGAACGGACGCTACGGCTTGGCTACTTGCAGTGGCCTTCGGCCTTGTAGCTTTTGTAGAAATCGCAGTCGCCCAGATCGCAGGCCTTTTTGTAATCCGCGCAGGTCCGGGTCTCGTTGCCGAGTCGCTCGTAGGCATAGCCCCGGTTGGTGAAGTAGGCCGGGTCGGTCGCCTTCATGGAGATGGCCCGGTCGTAATCGGGCAGGGCGTCCTTGAGCCGGCCCATATTGCTCAGGATGTTGGCCCGGTTGTTGAGCAGGTTCGGGTCGGAAGGGTCGGCCTCCACGGCTTCGTTGATCATGGTGAGCGCCGTTTCCCGGTTGCCGGCGGAAGCGGCCTTGGCCGCCATGGCGGCCAGGGATGCGGCGCTGGCCGGATCCCGCGTCGGGGCCTTTTTTTCGGGCTGGGCCTTGGGCTGGCCGGTCGGCAGGGCGGAAGCCGGCGGCGGGGCCATGCTCGCCCGGGGCGGCCGCGACTGTTGGTGCTGCGGCGTCGGAGGCGTGGTGGCGGCCTGCTTGGGGGCTTCGGGTGCCGGGGCGGGGGCCTTGGCCGCTGCCGGAGCCTGTTTGGGCAGCCACAAACCGCTGCGCGGGTCGGGCGAGGGGCGTCGTACGGGATCGGGGATGGGCAGGGGCGCCTCGTCGACTTTCGGCTGCGGCACGCTCAGTTGGGCCGCATTGCGCTCGTTTTGTTCCTGGCGCTGCTGTTCCTCGGTATGCATGGCCGGTTCGGCCTGGCGCATTTTCTCCAGACGCCGCTGCAGGATTTCCTCCCGGGTCAGGGCGCTTGCCGCTCCGGCCAAGGCCAAAAGCACAAGCGTCGTCACAATGATTCGCAGCACTCGAAGCATGATCTTGATCCTGTCGTTCGCCGGCCGTCCGGAGTTACTGGCGGGGCGGAATGGTCAGCGTCTGTCCGTCGCGCAAGGTGTCCGGGTTCATGTTGCCGTTGGCCCGAACGATATCCTCCACCGTCACGCCGAAGGTATGGGCGATGCGCGTGAGCGTATCCCCGCGCTGCACGGTGTACTGGGTCGGTTCGGTCCTGGCGGCGTCCGTCCGGGACTTTTGGTCCCTGGTGTCCTTTTTCGTTTTTTCGGGCTTGGACTTGGCCTTTTGTTCGGAACCGGGAGCCGGGATCTCGATGACGTCCTCGCCTTTAAGCGGCGCGGCCGGGGGCTCGGAAACGCCGGGTCGCGTTTGGGCCTTGGGCGCGGCCGGGGCGGCGGGGGCGGGAGTGGTTTTCTTCACGCCGGCGGTCGCCTCGCCCTTCAAGAAGGCCTTGTATTCCGCTTCGGACAGGTCGCCGCTGCCGTCGGCGTCCAGCTTGGAAAAGACGTCCGGGGTGACGTCGGGGAAGACGAACAGCAGTTCCTCGTACGATATCGCCCCGTTTCTATCATGATCGACATTGCGGAAGGAATCCTTGTCCCCTCCGGAGCAGGCGCAAAGCCCGATACAAAATACGAACGCCGCGCAGGCGATAGTCGGCCGCATAGGCTCCTCTTTTCTGGCTTTGAACAAGCGGCGTAATCGTCGCTTTCGCAGGTGGCGCTTACCATGGGGACAAAGGCCAAGTCACGTGAAAAAACCGCCGTCTTCCGTTGGATAGCCGGGGGAGCGCCCGCCCGCAAGTCTTTGCCTGAAAGGGTTGCCGCCGCATGCCCCCCGGGGTAGGACGGCTGCTGGCCGGACCGCCGGGGCGCGGTCCGTAATACTTTCCGCCATGGGAGGCGCACGATGGATCTGACGACGCTTCGGACAAAGGCCAGGGAAGCTCTCAAGGGATTTTGCCGGGTGTGCCCGGTCTGCGACGGACGGGCCTGCGCCGGCGAGGCCCCGGGCATGGGGGGGATGGCCACCGCCTCGTCCTTCAAGGCCAATCTGGCCGCCCTGTCCGCCTATCGCCTCAATATGCGCACGCTGCACGAGGTGAAAGCGGCCGACACCACCGTCACGCTTTTCGGTCGCGAGCTGTCCATGCCCGTACTGGCCGCGCCCATGACCGGCGTGCTCTACAACATGGGCGGCAAGCTCTCCGAGGAAGCCTTCATCCGCATGATTATCGATGGGGCCGACGCGGCCGGGACGCTCGGGGCCTGCGGCGACGGAGCCGATCCGGCCTTTTTCGGCAGCGGCCTTGCCGCCATCCGCGACCGGGGCGGCCGGGGTATTCCGTTCATCAAGCCGCGCGGCCAGGATGCGGTCAAGGAGATGCTCGGCCGGGCCGCGGACGCCGGGGCCGTTGCCGCCGGCATGGACGTGGACGGCGCGGGACTGCTCGTCATGGCGCTTAACGGCCAACCCGTTTCCCCGAAATCCCCGGCGGAGCTGCGCGAGCTGGTCGAGGCCACGAAGCTGCCGTTTATCGTCAAGGGCATCATGACCCCGGACGAGGCGCTTGTCGCCTTCGACGCCGGCGCGGCCGGCATCGTGGTTTCCAACCATGGCGGGCGGGTGCTCGACCATACGCCCGGCGCGGCCGAGGTGCTGCCGGCCATCGCCCGGGCGGTCAAGGACCGGGGCGTGATTTTGGCCGACGGCGGCGTGCGCACCGGAGCCGACGTGCTCAAATACCTCGCTTTGGGGGCCGATGCGGTGCTGATCGGCCGGCCGCTGGTGGTCGGCGCATTCGGCGGAGGGGCCGAGGGCGTGAGCTTTTTGCTCAACAAAATCAAGACGGAACTCACCTCGGCCATGCTTCTGACCGGCACGGCCTCGGTGCGCGGGGTTTCCCCGCATATCCTGAACCCCCAGCCGATCTGCGCCTAAGGGGAGATGAGCCGGGGGGAAACGTTGTCCTACGGGAAGTTTCTCCCCGCCCGCCCACCTGCCGGGATTTCGCGAGGTCAGAAAGAGAGGGGCGACCCCTTTCAAAGGGTCCCCCCTCTCACACAGTTCCTGCGACAGGCCTTACGCCCTAATCCAGGGAAGGCTTTTCTTCCTCTTCCTTCCAGGCCAGCTCGATGGACAGTTTCCGCTTGGACTTGCCGGGTTTGATCTTCTCCTTGAACTCGATCTCCAGATTGGCCAGAAGCGGCAGGTCGATGCAGACCGGGCCGTTTTCGCCGTTGGCGACGAGCTTGCGCTGGCGCAGGCCGTCCACGATTTTTTCCAGAACGACGGCGGCGTCGTAGGTGAGAAGCTTCTCATCACAATGAAACAGATCGGATTTGTCGCTCATGGTGTTCTCCTTTGGGGATCCGTGGATGATGGCGGAGGTTATTGATCCTCTATACGCATCCCCATCGTCTTTGTCATGACGAGCGTGAGAAAAAAGGGTCGCGCTTGGAAGACGCCACGGCGTCGGGCAGGAAATCGTAGCCCCCGGACTCCGGGTCACATCCGGCTGACGATGAGCTTTTTCCAAAGGGAATAGGCGTTTTTCGTCAGATGGATGCCGTCCTTGGTGAAATTGGGGCCGAGCTTGCCGTCGTCGGCCACAAAGGAGTCGTAGAGGTCGATGTAGCGCACGAAGTGGTTTTGCCGGTCGCACAGTTCCCTGAGCCGGGCATTGGTGGCGATGATGTCGGCGTTGTCGATGTTTTGGCGGCGGGTGGGCAGGATGCTTTGCACGTAGATGAGCGTGTAGGGTGAGATTTCCTGTATTTTGTGAATGATCTTCTCGTAGTTGTCGATAATTCTATTTTGAGCCTGAATCTCATTGATGCCTATCATCAGGAAAAGTTTGTGCGGTCTTTTGGCGGCAATGGGCTCGATGCGCTTTAAAATGTCGGCGCTGGTGCAGGATTCGACACCGTTGATATAGACCTTTTGGGGCTGGTCAAAGAGGTTGTAGATTTCCCAACCCTTGGTAATGCTGTCGCCGCAAAAGACGATTTGCATGGCCAAGAGCACGGGCAAAGCGGCATGCACGGCGAACTCCTCCAACAATTTGCGCCCGCTTAGCCATACGTTTTCGACCGGGGCGACGGGACAAGAAAGCTGATACCGACTTTTTTCAGATAACTCCCTGTCCTCGCCCGGTCAATATGGCGTGGAAAACGTGGGCAGTCCAGGGCCGCGGCCAAATGGCGACCGCCCTGGACTGGTCGGTCGGGCGTCTTAGCGGGCAATGCGTCCGAATCGCTTCCAATCCCCCGCCGGGTAATAGATGTATTCCACCCGGCCTTTCACATCCGCCAGGGGAATGGGTCCGAATTCACGGCTGTCGTGGCTGTGGGCGCGGTTGTCGCCGAGCACGAAGCAATGGCCCGGGGGCACGATGGTTTTGGGATAGTCCCGGCCAGGCCCCTGGTCCGCGACCCGGATGGCATAGGCGATGCCTCCATTTGTTTCGGTGAGAATCGTGCCGTCATCAGGCGACGCGCCTGGCGACCGGTTGGCGGCATCGGAGAGCGGGGTGCCGTTTATGGAGACGATGTTGTCGCGTATTTCAATCGTATCACCGGGCATGGCCACAATGCGTTTGATGTAGTCAAGACGACGGTCGTTTGGATAGCTGAACACGATGATGTCGCCTTTTTTCGGCTGCTGTTGTTTGTAGGTTATTTTGTTGAGCAGCACATAATCGCCGCGCACAATGTTCGGCGCCATGTTGTTGCTTGGTATTTTATAGGCCTGAATCACTTCCTGCTTGATGACGGAGGTCAGGCTGACCGGGTAGAAAATGGAAAATGCGATAAAAAAAGCGTAGATGTACCATTTGTTATACTCTTTGAGTCGGTAGTCCGGCGCTGTTTTTCTCGCCAAGAGGTAGGCGTCCACGGCCGCGTATACAAAAAGCACGAGGACCAGAAAAATGGAGGCAATGGCCGCCATCAACGCCGTCGTGCTCGGCGCATGGCTGGCCGTGGCCACGAGCAATGGGCCAAAGGCAAAACTGCAAAAAAAGAAGACCATGCCCCTGGCGAACCGACCGCAATATATCTGGCCCAGACCCGGAGCCGCCAGGGAAAGGGTTGTGGCCAGAAGCGGCTTGCGCGGTTTTTCGATGGGTTTGTTATCCATGGCGTGTTGCCCTCATTAAGGGATGAGCAAATTCATGGTGATGGCGGAAATGCGGCAAAATCCCAGTAAGGCAAGTCCCAGGCCGAAGACCCAGGCGGTCCAGTCGCCGGATCCTTCCAGCCAGGCCAGCCAGCGGTGAAAGGGCCGCGTGCTCCGGGGGACGGGTTCGTGCTGCGCGATGGCGCGCCGCACCGCTTGCCGGCAATCGCTAAATCCGGTCGTGTCCTGCCGGTAGGCCAGCCAGCATTTGTACAGTTCTTCTTCGTTCATGCCTTCTCCATCCGCGTCCGCAGCAGGCGGCGCAGCTTGTCCTTGCAGCGTGACAGGCGCGATTTGACCGTTCCGAGTTTGATGCCCTCGATGGCGGCGATTTCCGCCAAGGCCAAGCCCTGGACCTCGGCCAGGATGAACACCGTCCGGTCCCGTTCGGGCAAGGCGGCCAAGGCGGCATCGAGGGCCTGGAAGGTTTCCTGCCGCGCCGCATCGCGTTCCGTGTCGCCAGCGCCAATGGCCGTCTCCTCGGCAAAGGGCGCATGGTCGCGCCGTTGCCGGCGGTAATTGAGGCTGGTGTTTCTGGCTATGCGGAAAAGCCAGCTGGAAAAGGCTCCCCGCCCGGCATCGAAGGAGGCGAGCCCCTTGTAAGCCGCCAGGAACGTGTCCTGGACGAGATCATTGGCCTGATGACGATCGTGGATCATATTGACGATCATGACGAACAGGGGCTTTTGGTATTTGAGCACCAGATGTTCAAATAAGCGGCTTTCGCCGCGTAGGATGTTTTCCACGATACTGGCGTCACTATTCATGCATGCCGATCCATGAGTTGCTGCCGCTGGCCAGGGCAAGATTGCGCGCGTTTGCCCTATACTACACCGCGCCGGCTAAATGGTTCCCTTCTTCGGGCTTGGTCGGCAATAAACGTTCGGATTTCGGTCAGCGGACAAAAAAAGCCCCGGACCATGCGGACCGGGGCTCGAAATGGCATCAGGCGAAAATCGCGGCGCGCCAGGGCGATTGGGCGGCTTAGCGCTCGAGAGCGACCAGGTCTTCGTAGGTTTCGCGGCGTCGGGCCAGGGTCACCGTGTCGCCGTCCACCAGCACCTCGGCCGCCCGGGGCCGGGAGTTGTAGTTGGAGGACATGGTGAAGCCGTAGGCGCCGGCCGAGTAGACGGCCAGGTATTCGCCCGGGGCCACGGCCGGCAGTTCCCTGTCCCGGGCCAGAAAATCGCCGGATTCGCAGATGGGGCCGACCACATCCACGTTGAGCGTATCGCGCTCGGCCGGGCGCACCTCGCTGATGGCATGGTAGGAGTCGTAGAGCGAAGGCCGGATGAGGTCGTTCATCGCCGCGTCCACGATGACGAAATCCTTGCTCGGCGTCTTTTTGGTGTACACGACTTCGGTGACCAGAATGCCGGCGTTGCCGACGATGACCCGGCCGGGTTCGAGGACGAGGGTCAGCGGCAAGTCGCCCAGAGCCTTGGTGAGGGCTTGGCCGAACTCGCGGGGATGGGGCGGCTCCTCCTCGTTGTACTGGATGCCGAGTCCGCCGCCGAGGTCGAGGTAGCGGGGCGATATGCCCATGGCGACGAGCTTTTCCCGGAAGATGAGGATCTTGTCCAGAGCCTCGAGGAAAGGCTCGATGGACGTGAGCTGGGAGCCGATGTGGCAGTCGATGCCGACCGGCGTCACGCCCGGAAGTTCCATGGCCCGGGCATAGGCGGCCAGGGAGGTTTCCATGTCCAGGCCGAACTTGTTCTTTTTGAGCCCGGTGGAAATATAGGGGTGGGTCTTGGGGTCCACGTTGGGATTGATGCGCAGGCTGACATTGGCGTTCTTGCCGAGCCGGGCGGCGATGCGGCTTATGCGTTCAAGTTCGCCCATGGATTCGACGTTGAACATAAGGATGCCGGCGTTAAGCGCTTCCTCGATTTCGTTTCCCCGCTTGCCTACGCCCGAATAGACGATCTTGGCCGGGTCGATGCCGGCGGCAAGCGCCCGGTAGAGTTCGCCGCCCGAGACGATGTCCACGCCCGCGCCCATGGCCCCGAGGGTGCGCAGCACGGCCAGGTTGGAGTTGGCTTTGACCGAGAAGCAGGTGAGATGGGGCAGGCCGTCGAAGGCGGAGTCGAAGGCCGCGAAATGGCGGCGCAGGGTGGCGGCGCTGTAAATGTAGAGCGGCGTGCCGTAGGCGGCGACAAGGGTCGAGACGGGCACGTCCTCGGCGTAGAGCTCACCGCCACGGTACTGGAAATGATGCATGGGTCAGTCTCCTTGGGATGCGTCGCCGCCAAAACGGGCCTTCCAGTCGGTCAGCAGGGTGAGTGCTTCGAGCGGCGTAATCCGGTCTAGTTCGAGCCGGGAGAGTTCGTCAAGAAGCGGGGACGCCGCCGTTTCCTGGGGTTCTTCGCGGCTGGGCGCGGATACGCCGAAAAGTCCGGGCAGGATGGGCTGGCCCCGTTCACGGCTGCCCCGCGCGGCATGGGCCGGGTCGCGGCTGCGCTCCAGTTCCTCGAGCAACTGCCGGGCGCGGCGCACCACGTTTCGGGGCACGCCGGCCAGTCTGGCCACCTCGACCCCGTAGCTGCGGTCGGCCGGTCCGGGCAACAGCCGCCGCAAAAAGACGATGTCGCCCTTCCATTCCTTGACCGCGATGTTGGCGTTGCGAAGGCGCGGGAGTCTGCCTTCCAAGGCGGTCAGCTCATGGTAGTGGGTGGCGAAAAGGGTGCGCACCCCTTGGCCGTCGTCGCGGCCGCACAGGTCCTCCACCACGGCCCAGGCCAGGGCCAGGCCGTCGAAAGTGGCCGTGCCCCGGCCGATCTCGTCCAGGATGACCAGGCTGCGCCGGCCGGCCTGGCGCAGGATGCGGGCCGTTTCCATCATTTCCACCATGAAGGTGGACTGGCCCTGGGCCAGGTTGTCCGAGGCCCCGACCCGGCAGAACACCCGGTCGACCAGGCCGATTTCGGCCTTGGTGGCCGGCACGAAGGAGCCGATCTGGGCCAGAAGCGCGATGATGGCGGTCTGGCGCAGCACGGTGGATTTGCCGGCCATGTTGGGGCCGGTGATGAGCAGCACCCGCGTGGCCTCGTCGAGGGTCACGTCGTTGGGGATGTAGTTGCCGACGCCTTGCACGGCCTCGATGACCGGATGGCGGCCGGCCCGGATGCGGATGTCCAGGTCCGGGCGCAGTTCCGGCCGTGTCCAGTCGTTCGCCACGGCCGCCTCGGCCAGTCCCTGCCAGACGTCGAGTCTGGCCACACGGGCGGCGGTGTCCATGATGCGGTCGCGTAGCGCGGCGATGTGGTCGCGCAGGGCGACGAAAAGATTGTACTCGAGGGTCTTGCGCTTTTCCCCGGCCGCCATGAGCTTTTCCTCGAGCTCCTTGAGCCTCGGGGTGACGTAGCGCTCGCAGTTGGCCAGGGTCTGGCGGCGCTCGAAATGCTCGGGCGGATAGCCGGCGGATTTGGACAATTCGAAATAGTAGCCGAAAACCCGGTTGTAGCCGAGCTTGAGCTTGGGGAGCTTGCAGCCTTCCCGCTCTTCGGCCAGCAGCTGGCGGATGCGCTCCTCGCCGTGCTCGGTCAACTCCATCAGCTCGTCGAGGTCGGGGTTGTAGCCGGGCTTGAAAAGCCCGCCCTCCGTGACCAGCACCGGCGGCGAATCGACCAGGGCGCGCGAAAGCAGTTCGCAGGCGTCGTCCAGGTCGTCCCAGCCGGAAAGGAGGTCGGTTGCCGCCTTGGGCGGTTCGGCGGAAGCGGCGGCCAGGGCGCGCAGGCGCGGCAGGGCGGCAAGGGACTGGCGCAGGGCGGTGAAATCCCGTGGCGCGGCCCGGTTGAGAAAAATGCGCGTGGTCAGCCGCTCCAGGTCGTAGACGCCGGCCAGCGCCTCGCGAAGCGCCCGGCGACGTTCCTCGTCCCCCGCCAGCCAGGCCACGGCGTCCTGGGTCTCGAGGATGGGGGCGAGGTCGAGCCAGGGCTGGCGGAGCCAGGATTCGAGCAGCCGGCCGCCCATGGGGGTGACGGTGCGGTCCAGGACGTGCCACAGCGTGCCCTGGCCCTTGCGGCCGTCCAGGCGGCGGAAAATCTCCAGGTTGCGCTCGGTCACCTCGTCGATGAGCATGTGGCGGCCGAGGTTGACCGGCTTGAAGGGAGCCAGATGCCCGATGTCGCGCATCTGGTTGCTGGCGAGGTAGGTGAGAAGCGCCCCCATGGCCCGTACGAGCTGGGGCTTGTCGCCGACGTCCAGGGCGGCCAGATCGGCCACGCCCTGGGCTTTCAGGACCTTGTCGCGGCCGCTTGTCAGATCGAAATGCGGGCGCAGGGGAAAGCGGCTTATCTGCATGCCCTCGCGGGCAAAGTCGCGGGGCGGCTCCAGGCCGTCGGGCAGCAGCAGCTCCCGGGGGCCGATCTTCGCCGCCCACTGCCACAATCGGGCGGCGTCGCGGGCGAAAAGCCCCGACCATTCGCCGGTGGAGAAATCGACCCAGGCGAGCCCGCCGGCTCTCTCGTCGGCGTCGAAATAGAGCGCGGCCAGGAAGTTGTGTTCCTTGGCCCGCAGGTTGCCTTCCTCGACGGCCGTGCCCGGGGTGAGCACCCGGGTTACGGCCCGTTTGACCAGCCCCTTGGCCTGCTTGGGGTCCTCGATCTGGTCGCAGACCGCGACCTTGAACCCCTTTTCCAGCAGTTGGGCCAGATACCCCTCGACGGCCTGATGCGGGACTCCGCACATGGGCACGGGGTTTTCCGCCTCGGGATTGCGCGAGGTCAGCGTCAGTTGCAGTTCCCGGGCCGCCGTTTCGGCGTCCTCGAAAAACATCTCATAGAAATCCCCCATGCGATAGAACAGCAGCGCGCCGGGATGTTCTCCCTTGAGGCGCAGGTATTGCTCCAGCATGGGGGTCATTTTGATTTCCCCCACGGCGCAACGACTGGCGACGAACTAGGCGTCGTCCTTTTTTTCCGCAGCCGTGTCCTCGCTTTTGGGCGTCGTCGTGCTGACGGTGGCGGCGGCGTAGTTGGGCGTCACGAGGGGAGAGGCCACGGTGGATTTCTTCTGGGCCAACTGCTTTTCCATGGCGTTGACCTTGCTTTGCAGACTGCGCACCGAAGAGGCCAACCGGACCTTTTCGGCCAGAAAATACAGGGTGCAAAAGAACCCGCCGGCGACAAAGGACATAAGGAGCACCACGTAGAAGGGAACCGCGGCCGTTTCGGCGTGGAAGCCGAAGACCTCGAGTTTGAGCAACAACGGGGTTTCCAATATGGCCGTGTTCTGCACGAAGAAGAGCATGCAGAAAAAGAAGAACGCAAGCAGGAAAAGCACCTTGATCACGCGCATGGAGGCCTCCTTGTCACGACGTAACGGTTGTGGGGTAATCCGTAAAAAAGGGCAGAAGCCGGTCATAGGTGGAGAGCAGATGCTGCGGTACGACCCGCGTCTCCCCGAAAACGGCCATGAACGAGGAGTCGCCGTTCCAACGGGGCACCATCTGGAAATGGATATGGGAGGCGATGCCCGCCCCGGCCGCCGCGCCGAGGTTGAGCCCGATGTTGATGCCCTGAGGATGCATGGCTTCCTGCATCGCCTTCGTGCAGTAGGTCAAGCCCTTGGTCAGCTCCAGGGTCTCCTCGGGCGTCAGTTCGGTCAGGCAGCTTGCGTGGCGAAACGGCGTGACCATCAAGTGCCCGCAGTTGTAAGGGAACTTGTTCATGATCACGAACGTGTGCCGCCCCCTGGCCAGCACCAGCCGCTCTCTGTCCTCGTCTCGGTTCTCGGGCAGGCAGAACACGCAGGCGTCCGGCTTGGGGCCGAGAATGTAGTCCATGCGCCAAGGCGCCCACAAAACTTCCATACGTACCGTTTACTCCGAAAATTCAATCCGCGCCGATAAGGGAAGCGGTCAGGGCGACGGCTTCCTCGGGCGTGTCGGCGGGCCGGACGCCGGAAAGGTCCGCGTAGTGCCCGATGGCCACCACGGGCCGGCCGATTTTGAGCGCCACGCCGATTTCCGACAGGGTTCCGGCCCCGCCGGAAACGGCTATTGCCGCTTCGCCGTTTTTGACCACCAACACGTTTCGCGCAATGCCGAGGCCGGTGACGATGGGCACGTCGACGTAGGGATTGGCTGCCGCCGGATCGTCGCCGGGCAGGATGCCGATGGTGCGTCCGCCGGCTTCGCGCGCGCCCTGGCAGACGGCGGTCATGACCCCGCCGAGTCCGCCGCAGACCACGGTCCATCCCCGGCCGGCCAGAAGCGCGCCAAGACGCCTGGCCAGCGCGGAAGTGGCCGCGTCGCACGTCCCCGCTCCGATGACCGAGACCCGCCTTTGCAAAGCCGTGTCCATGTCCGCCTCGTATTACACGCCTCTATCTCCAAGGGCAAGGGACGGTTAGGCCTAAGGCGACAAGTTGCGGCCCGGGGGCTTGAGTCCGGGCGGCGGCCGGACTAGAATTCCGTTCCATGTTCGACTTCGTACCGCAAAATTTCCCAACCTCCCCGGGTGTTTATCTCATGAAAGGGGGCAAGGGGAAAATCCTCTACGTCGGCAAGGCCAAGAACCTGCGCGCCAGGCTCAGTTCCTATTTCCGGGGCGAGGCCGGCCACAGCGTCAAGACGGCCGCCCTGGTCGCCCGCATCGCGGCGGTGGAAGTGCTTCTCACCGCTTCGGAAAAAGAGGCGCTGCTCCTGGAGTCGAGCCTGATAAAAAAGCACCGTCCGCGCTACAACGTGGTGCTCAAAGACGACAAAAACTACATTCTTTTCAAGCTCGACAAGCGCTCTCCCTATCCGCGCCTGGCATTCACCCGGCGCGTGTCCCGCGACGGCGCGGCCTACTTCGGCCCGTTCACCTCGGCCGCCGCCGCCCGGACCACCTGGAAGGAGCTCGGCCGGGTGTTCGCCCTGCGCAAATGCGGCGACAAGACGCTCAACAACCGCATCCGGCCCTGCCTGTACCATTTCATCGGCCAGTGCCTGGCCCCGTGCGTCAAGGCCGTGGACCCCGAAACGTACATGGCGCTGGTGCACCGGGTGGAGGCCTTTCTGACCGGCCGCTCGGCCGAGGTGCTCAAGTCCGTGCAAAAGGAGATGGAGCAGGCTTCCGAGCGGCTCGATTTCGAGGAGGCGGCCCGGCTTCGCGATCTTCTTTTCGCCATGCGGCGCACGGTGGAAGGGCAGGCCACGGTGTTGACGCGCCTGGTCGACATGGACGTGGCCGATTTTACCGTCACCGACCACGGCGTGGGGCTGTGCGTGCTTTTTGTGCGCCAGGGGCGGCTGCTCGACCGCAAGACGTTTTTCTTTCCGGGCATCGAGGCCGGGGAGGCGGTCGGCGCGGCCGGCAGCGCCCTGGTGCAGTTCTACCGGCCCGAAAGCTTCATACCGGCCCGGGTGGTGGTGCCGCCGAGCCTGGCCCCGCAAACGGCCGTCGGTTTCGTTGCGGACGGCGAGCCCGAAGCCGCCGATGCGACCGGAGAGGCTTCGGGCGACGGCGCGGCCCTGGCCGAGATTCTGGCCGAGCGCCGGGGCGGGCCGGTGCGGCTGGGACCGCCGCGCGGGCGCGAGGAGCGAAAGCTGCTGGAGCTGGCCGGGGCCAATGCCCGGCGCGCCGCCGAGGAAGCGGTCAAGGCGGCCGAACGCGACGTGCTGCCGTCCCTGGCCGGTTCCTTCGGTTTGGCGGCGCTCAACCGCATCGAGGCCGTGGACGTCTCGCACCTGGGCGGCAAGGGCGTGCGGGTGGGCATGGTGGTTTTCGAGGCGGGCGCGCCCAAGAAGAGCGATTACCGGGCCTATGCCTTTCCGGAACTGGAGGGCACCTCAGACGACTATCTGGCCCTGGCCTCCTTTGCCGCCAAGCGGGCCGCCTCCGGGCCGCCGTGGCCGGACCTGCTCCTTGTCGACGGCGGCAAGGGCCAGCTCGAGGCCGTCGGGCGGGCGCTTACCGAGGCCGGAGCCGGCGGGGCCTTCGCCCTGGCCTCCATCGCCAAGGGCGACACACGCAGCCAAAACGAGATGGGCGACGTCATTTACGTGCCGGGCCGCAAAAATCCCTTGGCGCTTCGGCCCGGATCGCCGGAACTGCTTTTCCTCCAGCGCGTGCGCGATACGGTCCATGACTTTTCCATCGGCCGGCAGCGCCGGGCCAGGACCAAAACGGGACTGCAAAGCGCCGTGCTCGACCTGCCCGGCGTCGGCCCCAAGACGGCGCGAAAATTGTGGGAAGCCTTTGGCTCGGTCGCGGCCATGAAAGCGGCAAGCCCCGCCGATCTCGCGCTCAAAGCCGGCCTTGGCCCCAAGCAGGCGGCCAAGTTGGCCGACAGCCTGGCCGGGCTTGCGGGTTGATTTGTGCGGACTTTTTGGTCTACCAAAAGTGAATCGTTTGTAATCGGAGCCCGCATGTCCCCCCTACAGGAATTTTTGGCCTTGGCCGGCGCCATCGCGCCAGAGCACCGCTATCGCACGGTCTATGACGCGGATTTTCATGTTCTCGTGCCAGGAAAGGAACCCATTGACGCCGGCACCCTCGACGCCTTTTCGCGCATCGATTTCGCCGGCCGCACGGTGGTCGATCTCGGCTGCAATTTCGGCTTTTTCAGCTTCCAGGCCCGCCGGCTTGGCGCGGCAGCGGTGGTTGGCGTGGACCGGGAACCCATGGTCCTCGACGGCTGCTCGCTGTTGCGCCAACATTTTCATCTTGATGCGGTGGCCTTCGAGTGCCACGACCTCGACGATCCGGCTTGCCCGCTGCTGTCGCGGGCATTCGACATCGCCATGCTCGTGGAATTTATCGGCAAGACCTTCGTGCTCGAAAACCGGGTGGCTCCGGCCCTGGCGTTTTTGGAGCGGCTTTCAGACCGGGAACTGATCGTTTCGGTGCAGAAGATCTACTGGATCCGCAAGGAGCTCGGCACCACGCCCGGACGCCTGCGGGACATCTATCCCTCCCGGTATATCGATGGCGGCGATTTCCGGCTCCTCGACTACGTGCGGGATTTTTTCACCCCGCGCTGGCGCATGGAAGCGCTTTCCCCGCTGACCGACGGCTACGAAAAACCGCGCAAGCTCTTACGCTTCGTGCCAGCGTAGCAAGGGAGAGACGCCATGCCGGACGGCACCAAGCGCGCCGACATCCGCCCGGGACTTCCCGTGTCGATCGTGCTCAAAAAGGACCAGCGCACGGGCGCGCTCACCGAAGGCGTGGTCAAGGATATCCTGACCAAATCGCCGTACCATTCACGCGGGATCAAGGTTCGTCTCACGGACGGACAGATCGGCCGCGTGCGCCTGATTCGCTCGCCGGGGTAGTTTTTTTGAAAACGCGCCGGGGGAGAACCTTTTTGAAAAAAGGTTCTCCCCCGGACCCCCTTTCCAAAAACTTCTAAAGGTGATGCCCTGTTATCGTGCGGCAGTTGCCCATTAAAAAGTTTAGGAAGGGGAGAGCGCGAGAGGGGAGAACCCTTTGCAAAAGGGTTTCCCCTCTCGCACTTTCTTCGCTCCTTTTCTTACTGCGCCTTCCATAAGGTCTGGACGGGCGTGAAGGCCGCTTCCAGGGCGGGGCTGACTTCGATGGTCACTTCCTCTTCGCCGCGCGTAACCCGGACGTGTTCCTTGGGGACGAGCCCGGCTTGCCTAGCCGTATCCGCCCACCTTGCTTCCTCGGAAGCCAGAATATCCTCGAAGCCCGCCTCCGGCTCGGCCGGGCGGTAAAAGCTCGACACCGTCACCCACTGCGTTTCCTTGGAGTCCTCGCTCACGTCTTTTTCCTTTTTCCCGGCCGGCAAGGGCCGATGCCGCGTTCACCGCGCCGGGACGTTTATCTTGGGATGCCCGGCAGGGGGGCCGCGGCCAGCGCATAATCGGCCCAGGCCGGGGTGTGGGGTTCGAGCCGGCCGTCCCCCCGGATATGCACCACCCGCGCGCCTTGGGAGAGCAGGGCCGGGGCTATGCGCCAGGCCCTGTGACAGCGCCTGGGGTCCTCTTCGGCGCAGACCAGGGCCAGCCGGTAAGCCTGCCGCCAGGCCGAGACCACCCGGTCGATGCCCAGGGAAAACGAGACCGCGTCCGCCACGGACGTCCCGCGCCCGCCGAGTTCCCGGCCGAAAAAAAGATAGCCCACGCCCCAGGATTTGAGCGACGCCGCCAAAGCGTCCTTGCAGAAATGCGGCAGATGGCGCGAGTAGGGCTCGGCGCGCACGTCGATGAGCAGATTGACGCCGTGGCGGGCGAGAAGGCTCAAAAAAACGGCCCGGTCGTGGTTGTCGTGGCCCAGGGTGTAGATGGGCGGCCGGGTGAGCTCCCGGGTCATTTGGCCGCCCCGGCCAGTTCCTTGTGGCGAAAGCAGCCGGTCAGGTGGTCGTTGACGAGCCCCGCCGACTGGAGAAAGGCGTAGACGCAGGTGGGGCCGACAAAGGAAAATCCCCGGGATTTGAGGTCGCGGCTTATGGTTTCGGACAGGGGCGTGGTGGCCGGGACCTGATGCAACGCCGAAAAGTGGTTGACGATGGGGCGGCCGTCGACAAAGCGCCAGAGGTAGGCGTCAAAGGAGCCGAAGGCCTCCTGGATGGCCAGGAAGCCTTTGGCGTTGGCCACCGAGGCCCTGATCTTGGCCTTGTTGCGGATGATGCGGGCATCCTCCGCCAGGGCGGCGAGCTTTGTCGCATCGTAGCCGGCCACGCGCGCCGGGTCGAAGCCGTCGTAGGCGGCCCGGTAGCCTTCCCGACGCTTGAGGATGGTCAGCCACGACAGGCCGGCCTGAGCGCCTTCGAGGATGAGCAGCTCGAAAAGCGCCCGGTCGTCGTGCAGCGGCACGCCCCATTCCGTATCGTGGTAGCGCACGTAGATGTCGAGGTCGCCGCACCAGGGGCAGCGGATGGGGGCGGCGGCGTCCGCGGTCATGGTCATATTCCCAGTTCGCCCCACAAGGCGTCGATGCGGGCCTTGACCTCCCGGGACATGACCAGCGAATCGGGCCATTCGCGCATATGGCCTTCCTCGGGACCCTTCTTCGTGGCGTCTATGCCGATCTTGCCGCCGTAAAAAGGCGTCGGCGAGGCATGGTCCAGGGCGTCGAGGGGGCCGTCCACGATGACGATGTCGCGCCGGGGATCGACGTTGTTGCCGAGCCGCCAGAGCACCTCGGAGGTGTTTTGCACGTTGACCCCGGCATCCACCACCACGATGATCTTGGTGAACATCATCTGCCCGAGGCCCCAGATGGCGTACATGATCTTGCGCGTCTGGCCGGGATAGCGCTTGTCGATGGAGACGAAGCAAAAGTTGTGGAACACGCCTTCGAGGGGCAGGCTCATATCCACGATTTCCGGAAGCTGCTTTTTTATAAGCGGCAAAAACAGGCGTTCGGTGGCCTTGCCCATGTAGCAGTCCTCCATAGGCGGAGGACCGACGAGGGTCGCCGGATAGACGGCGTCCTTGCGGTGGGTGAGCGCCGTGACGTGGAAGACGGGATAGTCGTCGGCCAGGGAATAATAGCCGGTGTGGTCGCCGAAGGGCCCTTCGCGGCGGCGTTCGCCCGGGTCCACATAGCCCTCCAGCACGAACTGGCTCGAGGCCGGGACCTGCAAGTCCACGGTCTTGCACTGGACCAATTCCACCGGGGCCTGGCGCAGAAACCCGGCGAAGAGAAATTCGTCGATATCGTCCGGCAGCGGGGCGGTGGCGGCATAGGTGCAGGCCGGGTCCGGGCCGATGGCCACGGCCACGGGCAGGCGTTCGCCGCGTTTTTCCGCCAGATGGTAGTGGTAGGCCCCGCCCTTGTGGCGGTGCCAGTGCATGCCGGTGGTGTTTTTGTCGAAGACCTGCATGCGATACATGCCCACGTTGCGCTTGCCGCTTTCCGGGTCTTTGGTCACGACCACGGGCAGGGTGATGAAGGGGCCGGCATCGCCGGGCCAGGTGGTCAGCACCGGCAAAAGGGACAGGTCCACGTCGTCGCCGGTCATGACGACATCCTGGCAGCGGCCGGAATTGACGGTCTTGGGGAAGATGCCGGCCATTTTGGCCAGCTTGGGCAGCATTTTGAGCTTGCCGATGAGCCCGTCCGGCTTTTCCATCTCCAGCACGGCGTCGATGCGGTGCCCCAGGGCGTCGAGATCATCGCAGCCAAGGGCCAGATGCATGCGGGGAAACGAGCCGAAGGCGTTGGTGACCACCGGAAAGCGTGATCCCTTGGGCTGTTCGAAATAGAGGGCCGGGCCGACGGCCTTGGACACCCGGTCCGTAACCTCGGCGATTTCCAGATACGGATCCAGTTCGGGCTTTACGCGCCGCAGTTCGCCTTTTTTTTCCAGAAGCCGCAAAAATTCCTGCAAGTCCTTGTACGCCATGGGGAAACGCTCCAAAGGTCGGTGGATTGGGCCGCGCCGGCCGGTCCCGACATTTATACCCGAAGGCGAAGCCCCGTAAAGGGCCGGGCGGTCGCGGCCACGATCCGGGCCAGGAATCCGGCGGCAAGCGGGGCGGGCAGCGCTCCGGCCGACAGGCAGGCCGGGGCCAGGACGGCCTTGCCGAAGCGCAGGTCGGCCAGCATGGCCATGCAGTCGGCGGCCTCTTGCGGGTGTTCGAGCATGAGCCGGTAGACGGTGCGGGCCGGCGCTTTCCGGGAAGCGGGGTGGTGGCTGGCCTCGATGGCGAGGCGCCCCGGACCCGAAAGGTGGCCGAAAAGACGCAAACGGAACCCCGGGCCGCCTTGCTCCGGGGAAAGACGCGCCGTCAACGCTTCGGCCTGGGTGAGCCCGGGAAACACCCAGGGGAGGTAACGCGGGTGACCTTCGATGCGGGGCACGAAGGTCCGGGCCAGCCGGAAAAGCTCCTGCACGGCGCTAAAATCCGCCTGCGCGGGGGCATCGCCAGCCAACCAATCGCGGAAATGGCGACGGGCGGCGGTGAGGTCGAGGGGCGGGCAGGACGGCGGCGCAAGCCGGCTCAGATGGCGCTCGAAACGGGTCCGCGCGGCGGCGATGCCGGCCAGGAGCAGGCCCGGCTCCGTGGCGGAACTGGGCGGCGGGGTAATGTCCTTTAAAATCAGTTCCGGTTCGAGGGCCTTGATGCGAAAGATCAGCTCGCGGCCGGGCACGGGCTCGTGGTCCAGGCTGGCCAGAAGCTTGATGCCGGAGACCACTACCCAGAAAAGCCCGCCCGGTCCGGGCGAAAGGAGTCTTCCCTTTACGGTTTGACCGACCGTATGTCCGCGCCGGAAGGCCTGGAGGTTGGATGCGATGTGCTGCATGATTGTGAACCGGGGGAGGGAACCCTTTTTTGCAAAAAAGGGGTTCCCTCCCCCGGACCCCCACCCTCCCCAAAAACTCTTAAATGGTGGGGGAAAGTTCTTAATTTTATGCGGCGCTTCGCCGCTGGCGCGGTCGTTGCCGCAATCGTGTCCGGCGTCGAGGAGCGAAGCTCCTCGTGTCGCCGGGCCGATTGCGGCAACGAACATACGACGTCCCACCGCCCAACAGCACTAAACCAATCCGACCCAGCCGCTCTCCCGCCTCACCGGCCCAACCCGGTAAAAGGGGGTCCGGGGGACATCAAGTCCCCCGGCGGGTCCAGGGCAGAGCCCTGGCGGAGTCCGGGGCAGAGCCCCGGTGACCTCTATGCCTTTTCCTGGGCCAAAATCAGCTCTACCTCTTCCCGGGACAGGCCGGTGGCCTTGGCCAGGGCCACCGGGGACTGGCCGCGGCGGGAGCCGTTTTTGATGATCTGGCGCAAGAACTCCGGCGACCGGATGCATTCCTCGGCTTTTTTGACCAGTTTTTCCAACTCGTCGCGGCGCTGTTCCAGTTGCTGGTCGAGTTCGGCCAGTTGGGCCTGGCGTTGCCGGAAACTGCCCACCAGCTCTTGTTCGAGCTTGGCGTTGAAGTCGAGTTTTTTGAGCAGTCCGTCCTGGTTTTTCTGCATCTTGGCCAGCAGGTCTTCGGAGCGGCGCAGGCGCGAGAAAAAAAGGACCACCAAAAGGAGCAGGGCGAGTTCGCAGACGGTCAGAAAGATGACGAGGGTGGAATAGCCATTCATGAAGCGGACATCCGGGCCGGCGCGGGGAGGCGGGGAAAAGCGGGGCCGCGCTGGCGGTTGCCGCCGGTCCCGGGCGTGTGACGACGTCCCCGGCCGCGCGCATCCTATATTTTCAGGTTGATGATCTGGCCGGCAAAGGGCGACGTGTTGCTGGCCTGGGTTTCTTCGGGCTCCGGCTCCGGGTGACGGCGCTGGCGATGTTGCTGTTCTCCGCCGGCCTGACGCTGGCGTTCGTCCCCGACGGAATCCATGGCGCTTTGTTCCTCGATGCGTTGGGGCTGCTTGCGCTGTTCGGCCAGGGCTTGCTGGGCCATCACCTGCGAGGCGGCCAGGGCGGCTTCCGGTTGGACCAGCTCGGCATGCGCCACGTTTTGCACGTAGGGCATGGTCTGGAAGATGGTGGTCAGATCGATGGACATCTACTTCACCAGGTAATCCTCGATAAGCAGGTTATCCAACGGTTGGGCCCCGATAAACTGGTTGATGACCGACAACACGTCTTTTTTCAGGACCTCGGCATTGTTCTTATCGGCCAGAAACTCGAATTTCTTATTCTTGAGATAATAATACACGGCATCGCGCACGACAATAATGTTGCGCTTGAATTCCAGCTCCACGGGTTTTTCCTGGGTTACGGCCGTGAAACGGATGGTGAGAAAGCGCGTGCGCCCCTGGGCGTCGGTCAGCTCCACGAGAAAAGGCTCCATGGGCATGACGATTTCCTGTTTGGGCGCGGGCGGTTCGGGGGGCGGCGGCACGGGCGCCGGGGGCGGCATGGGCGCCTCCTCGGCCGGCGGCGTCTCCTCGGCCGATTCCGGCGGGGGCGCGGGTTTTCTCAGCAGAAAAAAATAGACGGCCGCGCCGATGAGGAGCAGCAGCACCGGCGCGACGATCAGAATGAGCTTTTTTTTGGAGGGCTTTTCCCCCTCGGTCTCGATCGGAAAAGGGGAGGCTTCCTCGGCCTGTCCCTCTTCGGCGGCGGGAGTCTCTTCCTCGTCTTCGAGAAAGGGCGCGTCGTCGAGGTCGAGGTCGACCTTTTGCAGCGCCTTGGGGAGGTCGTCGGACAGCTCGCTGTCGTCGAGCTTGGCCTTGACCTGGGACTCGAGACCGTCGTCGACAGCCATGGTTGCCTCGTGGCGTATGCCGCTTCGCGCCGCGAGAACGGTCTGGCGGGCGGCCGGGGAGCCGTATTGCCCCTGGCGGGACGTGGCGGCTCCGGGGGCCCGTCGTCACGCGGGACCGCGTGGGCGCATGGCCGGCGGCAAGCGGATTACTTTTCGAAAATCTTGTCTATCTTCTGGCCGAGGGTTTCCGCCGTGAAGGGCTTGACGATGTAGTTGGAAACCTTGGCCTGGACGGCTTCGATGATGTTTTCCTGCTGGGCTTCGGCCGTGACCATGAGAAAGGGCGTTTCGGCGAACTCCTCGCTGGAGCGCACCTTGCGCAGCAGTTCGATGCCCGGCATCTTGGGCATGTTCCAGTCGGAGATGATGAAATCGACCTTGTCCTTATTGAGGGTTTCCCAGGCGGTGCTGCCGTCGTCGGCCTCGATGATGTTGTTAAACCCCAGCTGCCTGAGAATATTTTTAATGATCCTGCGCATGGTGGAAAAATCGTCGACGACCAGGATGCGCATTTCCTTGTTGGCGGCCATGGCTTTTCTCCTGTGCTTGCAAATGCCCGTCAGTCGCCCGGCGCGGGGCGACGCGCGGCATGGCGGATTATTCTTTTTTGCCGGGCAAACCGGCTTCGGGCCATACCGGCGTCAGTGCTGCTCGATGTTGAATTGGGCCTTGAACTTTTGGCGAAGCCTGGCCAGGGCCTGGGAGTGCAATTGTGATACTCTTCCCTCGGTGATGCCCATGACCTCGGAGGTCTCCCGCATGTTCAATTCCTCACCGTAATAAAGCGACAATACCAGCTTTTCCCGGGGAGTCAAATCGTCGATCAGGGAGGCGAGCTTGTCGACGAGCTCCTTGAACTCGGCCGATTTGTAGGGCTCGTTTTCCAGCTGGTTCTTCTGGTAGGAGGAGATGTTTTCGGTGATGGCGTCGAGGCTCAGGCACAGCTGGTTTTGCAGGGCCTCGAGGCCCTGGGTCACCTCGCGTTCGGAAAGTCCCGTGGCCTCGGCCAGCTGCTCGACGGAAGGCGTCCGGCCCGAGTCGCTTTCGATGCGCCGCGAAGCCTCTTCCAGGGTGCGCACCCGGTGGCGCTGGCCCCTGGAAAACCAGTCCATGCGTCGCAGGTCGTCGAGCATGGCCCCCTTGATGCGGGATTCGGCGTAGGTTTCGAACTTGATGCCGAGTTCCGGTCGGAATCTTCCCAATGCCTCGAGCAGCCCCATGGCCCCGGCGCTTAAAAGCTCGCCCAGCTCCACGGACTGGGGCAGCTTGGCTTTGAGCCGCGTGGCCACGATTTTGATCTTGGGCGAGTAGTGACGCACGATCTCCTGGCGATCGCGCGCATCGAAATCGTCCCACCGCTTCGCCCCGGATTCGAGGTCAAGCCAGGGGCTGTTCCTGGAAGAGGAGTTTTTTCCAGAAGAATTTGATGTTTCCATCGAGCTTCGCGTCCACTTCCCAGGAATCGATCGTTTGGGCCAGCTCTTGAAGCTTTTTGCTGGCCGGAGCCTCCGGCGTCAGGTGGCAGAACGGTTTTTGGCGGATAACCGCGTTTTTCACTGCCGGGTCGCTTGGCACAGCCCCCGTGAAGTCCAGGGAGATGCCCGACAGAAAATGGTCGCAGGCCGTGGACAGCTTTTCATACACGGCTTTGGCCGCCTTGAGGCTCGGGGCCATGTTCACCAGGACGCGGAAGCGGTGCACGTCGTGGTGCAGGTGCATGACCTTGATCAGCGCATAGGCGTCGGTCAGCGACGTCGGCTCCGTGGTCAGCACGAGCAGCCGTTCCCGCGCGGCCAAGTTGAAATAAATGACATTGTCATTAATTCCGGCCCCGGTGTCCACTAGCAAATAATTGATGCGGCCTTCAAGGTGGTCCATGGCTTCCAGCAGGTCGAGCTTTTGGCCGGTGGACAGGGCCAGCATTTCGCTCACGCCCGACGAGGCGGGCAGGATGGAAAACCCGAACGGCGTCTCCATGAGCACCTGCCGCAGGTCCACGCCCTCATGGAAGAGATGGAACAGGTTCATCTTGGGCGTGAGGCCGAGCAGGATATCGACGTTGGCCAGCCCCAGGTCGGCGTCGAGCAGTACGACCTTGCGTCCCATTCGGGACAGGCAATAGGCCAGATTGACCGAAATATTGGTTTTGCCGACGCCGCCCTTGCCCGAGGTGACGGAAATCACCCGGGGGATGTCCGTCCCGTTCGGGGCGTGTGACGGCAGTTCGGATGTGCGGCTAGCCATGCAGAGTCCTTAAGCGCCGGCGGCGGCATCGGCATACTCGCCGGGCAACTGGTGTTTGAAGAGCAGTTTCCACACGGCCTTGCCCGAGGCCGGCGTCATGCCGTGGGTCAACTCCGGTCCATGGGCCAGGGCCGAAATGGGGAGGGATGCGGCATGCGCCATATTGACAAGGCAACCATAATTACAGGCTTCGTCGAGCTTCGTCCAGATGATGCTGGCAAGCGGCTCACAAGCGTAGATCCGCCAGAAATGCGCCGTCTGCGCCGGGGCGTAAAGCGGGGAAAGAACCAGATGGGCGCACAGGTCCGTCCGTCCGGCAATGCCCATCTCCCGGCACCAGCCGGCCATGGCCCCCTCACCGCGAAGGCCCGGCGTGTCGATGAACACCGCGTCCCCGGACGCCGCCCCGTCCAGGATGCGGCGGAAATCCTCGGGGCCGTCGGCCTCGGCGTAGGTCAGGCCAGAGAGTTCCGCGTAGTGGCGCAGAAGCAGCCGGCCCTTGCCGCGATCGCCGTCGGCGTTGACCACCACCACCCGCCGGCCGGACTCTTCGCGGCGCACGGCCAGGGCCTGGCGCAACAGGGCGGTGGTCTTGCCCACGCCGCTCGGCCCGACGAACATATGGGCGGTTTGCGGCCACTGGCCGGCCGTCAGTGGTTTGACGCGTACCATTCGGGACAGGGCCGGAATCACCTTGTCTTCGCCGCCGTCGACGATGGAGCGGAAAAGGGCCAGGATGGACGCCTCGTCCACGCCTTCCCGTTCGAGATACTCCAGGGCCAGGCGCTGGCGCGGGGCCAGGATGCCGAAATCCATGCGCGGCCGCAGAAGCGCCAGCATGTGTCCCTTGATTTCGTCCCATTCCCGGGTCCAGTCCGCCGGCGCGGGGGAGGAGGGCGCGACTGTCGCGGCCTGTCGCGCCGGGCCGTTGGCGTTTTTTCGGGCGGGCGCGGGCTCCGCCTGCTTTTGGGGCTGTACCAACGGCTTTTCGGGCTGCTCCAGGGCGGCCATGACCTCGCACAGGCAGTGGCCGTTTTCGCGCACGGTCTGGTTGCCCAAAATGACGGCCTCGGAGCCGAGTTCCTGGCGCACCTGCGACAGTACGGTCGCCATGCTTTCGCCGCGAAAAGTCTTAACCCGCATTGGTCAATCCTATGTTGCCGACGGATTGCAGCTTGATCTCGGCGGGGATCTCGGCTTGGGAGATCACCGGCAGGTTGGGGATGAACCGCGAGAGCAGCTGGGAAAGATGCGGCCGGACCAGCGGCGTGGTCAAAAGCACCGGCTGTCCCTCGGCCAGCATGGCCTTGTCCATGGTTTTCTGGATGGCCTGGATGATGCGCTGGGCCAGTCCCGGCTCCATGGCCAGATAGGCGCCGTGGTCGGTCTGGCGCACGCTTTCCTGGATGGCGCCCTCGACCTTGGGGGCGAGGTTCAGGATCGGCAGGGCGCCGTCGCTCGTCAGGTACGGCTTGACGATGGTGCGGCCCATGCGCGAGCGCACGTACTCGGTGAGCTGGTCGGGGTCTTTGACCGAAGCCCCGTAGTCGGCCATGGTTTCGACCACGGTCAGCAGGTCGCGGATGGACACGTTTTCCTTGACCAGGTTTTGCAGTACCTTCTGGACGCCGCCGAGGTTCATGGTCCCGGGCACCAGATCCTCCACGGCCTTTGGCGCGCGCTTGGCCAGGTTGTCGAGGAGCGTCTGCACTTCCTGGCGGCCCAGAAATTCGTGCAGATGCCGCTTGAAGACCTCGGTCAGGTGGGTGGCGATGACCGTGGCCGGATCGACGACGGTGTAACCGGCCAGCATGGCCTCTTCCTTTTGCAGCTCCGGCACCCACAAGGCGGGCAGGTTGAAGGCCGGCTCGCGGGTTTCCACGCCCTTGATGCGGTGCTTGGCGTCGCCAGGGTCCATGGCCAGGAAGTGGTCGATGAGGATTTCGGCCGAGGCCACCTCGTTGCCCTTTATGAGCACCACGTACTGGCCGGGACGCAACTGCAGGTTGTCGCGCAGGTGCAGCGAGGGGACGACCACGCCCATGTCCAGGGCGAACTGGCGGCGGATGGAGCGGATGCGCGAGAGCAGGTTGCCGTTTTGCTCCTCGTCGACCAGCGGAATAAGCCCGTAGCCCACTTCCAGCTCCAGGGCGTCGAGGGGCAGCAGCGTTTGGACCTCTTCGGGCGTTTCCAGTTCCGGGGCCGGCTTTTTCTCCTGCTGCTCGGCCTCGGCCTTGAGCATCTCCTGTTGCTTTCCGGACAGGCGGGCCACGAAGAAGAGCAGGGCCGACATGATGAGGAAGGGCAGGGTCGGCAGGCCCGGGACGATGGCGAATAAGAGCAGGATGCCCGAGACCAGACGCAAGGCCCGGGGATGGAAGGTGAGCTGGGCCAGGAATTCCTCGCCCATCTTGGCCTCGGCCGCGGCCCGGGACACGATCAGGCCGGCGGAGGTGGAAATGATGATGGACGGGATGATGGAGACCAGGCCGTCACCGATGGTGAGCAGGGTATAGGTCTGGGCGGCGTCCTTCCAGTCCATGCCCTTTTGCATGACGCCGATGAGGAAGCCGCCGCAGATGTTGATCGCCGTGATGATGATGGTCGCGGTGACGTCTCCGGAAACGAACTTGCCCGCGCCGTCCATGGCGCCGTAGAAGTCGGCCTCCTTGCGGATGGCTTCGCGACGATCCGTGGCCTGTTTTTCGTTTATGATCCCGGCGTTCAAGTCCGCCTCGATGGCCATCTGCTTGCCCGGCATGGCGTCCAGGGTGAAGCGGGCGGCCACTTCGGCGATGCGGGTAGTGCCGGAGACGATGACTTTCTTGTTGATGGCGAAAAGAACCAGAAAGATGACGCAGCCGACGATGTAGTTGCCGCCCACCACGAACTGGCCGAAAGCCTGGATGACGTGGCCGGCGGCCGAGGGGCCCTCGTCGCCGTGGAGCAGGATCAGGCGCGTGGAGGCCACGTTCATGGACAGGCGCAGCATGGTGGTGACCAAAAGCAGGGTCGGATAGATGGAGAATTCCAGCGGCGAACCCATGAACATGCTGGTGATGAGCACCACCAGACTCACCGAGATGGAGAAGGTGAGCATCAGGTCGATAAACGCCGGCGGGACGGGCACCAGCATGACGAACAGGATCAGCACCACGCCGGCGGCCAGCATGACGTCGCCCTGCTTGGTGAAGCGCTCGTAATTGAATTTGACCGGTTCGGCTGTGTTCGCCATGATTTTGACGCCCTTTCCCCGGCCTTGGCCGATCAGCGATTGTGGCCGGGACGCTTGAACTTGTCGAGCTGGGCCAGGATCGAGGCCACTGCCTGGTAGAGGTCCTCGGGTATGGTCTGGCCGATTTCCACGTTCTTATACAAGGCCTGTGCCAGGGGCTTGTTCTCCCGGATGGGAATGCGGTTTTCCCGGGCGATTTCCTTGATCTTCTCGGCCAGATGATCGGCGCCCTTGGCCAAAAGCAGAGGAGCCGGTGATTCCTTGGGATCGTAGCGCAGGGCGCAGGCGAGGTGGGTCGGGTTGGTGATGACCACGTCGGCCTTCGGGACGTCCTGGAGCATGCGCCGCTGCATGACCTCCATCATCTTGCGCCTCTGCTGCTGTTTGACGACGGGGTCGCCGAGGGCCTGCTTGGTCTCGTCCTTGACCTCGTCCTTGGTCATCTTGAGGTTTTCCTCATAGTCCCAGCGCGTGTACCAGACGTCGAGGACGGCGATCAGCACCATGGGAAACAGGGTATAGAGCACCATGGTAAAGCCGTTTTCCAGCAAAAAAGTCGTCAGGGATTGGGTCGACTGGTAAAAAAGAGGCAGGAACTCGTTGAATTTGTTCTTGATAATCAGGTAGGGCGCGACGGCGATGGCCGAGGCCATGGCCACCTGCTTGCCGAGCTGCACGAGAGTCTTCGGATTGATGAGGAGCTTTTGCAGCGCGGCTATGGGATTGAACAGGTTGCTGAAATCCGGCTCGAACAGTTTCGAGTGCCAGATGCTGCCGACCTGGATCCGCTGGGTGATGAAGGCGATGATGGCGATGACCACGAGAAGCGGCAGCAGCATCATGGCCAGTTTGCCGGAAAGCATCCAGAAAAGGGCGTTGACCGCGTCGACCGTGGCTTCGAAGTGCAGGCGCTGGCCTAGAAAAAGGGTGAAGACCTCCTTGAGGTCGTCGCCCAGGGAGCGGATCGTCAAACGGATGACGAAAAGCCCGGCGAACAGCACGGTGAGCTTGGGCAGTTCCTGGCTGCGGGCGACCGACCCTTTTTCACGGGCTTTGTCGCGCCGTTTTTGGGTGGCTTGTTCTGTTTTGCTCGGATCTCTGGCCATGGCGGAAAAGGGCGTTTATCCCGACGCCTTGAGCATGAGCGTGTACATCGGGCCGATCTCGGCGACATAGCGCCCGACATAGAGCGCCAGCGCGCCGAAGACCAGGGTCATGAAGAGAAAGCCCACGCCGATTTTGAGCGGAAAACCGATGAAAAGCACGTTCATCTGGGGCGCGGCCCGGGCCACCAGGGCCAGGGCCAAGTCCACCAGGAAGATCGAGGCCATGATCGGGGCCGCGATTTTAAGCGCCATGACGAACATCTGTCCGGAAAAGACGATGAGATGCTCGCCCAGGGCCGGGCTTATGAGCAGCCCTCCCGGCGGCACCAGCTTGAAGCTCTGCGCCAGTCCGCCGAGCAGGACCAGATGCCCGTTCAAGCTCAGAAAAAGCATGGTGGTCACCTGGCTCATCAGGTGCCCGAGGCCCGACTCCGAGGCGCCGGTCAGGGGGTCCATGCTGTTCATGAGCGAAAAACCCATGGAAAAGCCCATGATGGCGCCGGCGCACTGTACGGCCGCGAACAGAAACAGAACCAGGATGTTGAGCAAAAGGCCCATGACCACTTCGCCGAGGAGCATGAGTGACAACGACCAGACGTTGGCCGGCATCATGGTCCCGGGAAAGGACAGCATGGGAAAGACGGCCAGGGTCAGCATCAGGCAAAACGCCGCCTTGACCATGTTCGGCAGGAGGTTGGCCCCGAAAAACGGCAGCAGAAACACCACCAGGCTTATGCGCATGAGCGTCAGCACGAAGCTGAACACGGTGGCGGGGTCGAACTGGAACAGATTCATGCCGACAGGCAAGCAAAAGCCGGGCCAGGGGACCTATTCCAGAATGTAGCGCATGGGGTCCACGGGCATGCCGCCAAGGCGCGTCTCATAGTGCAGATGGGGCCCCGTGGATTGGCCGAGGTCGCCCACGTGGCCGATGGTCTGGCCCCGCTTGACGGTCTGGCCGGCGGTGACTTCCGTGTCGCGCAGATGGCTGTAGGAGGTCGTCAAGCCGCCGCCGTGGTCGACGGTCACGGCGGATCCCCCGTCGTCGGCCTCGCCGGCGAAGGTGACCGTTCCGTCGGCCGGAGCCACCACCGGCGTGCCGATGGGCGCGGAAATGTCGAGGCCCTTGTGCAGCTCCTTTTTTCCGGTAAACGGTGACACCCGTTCGCCGAAAGGCGAGGAAATCCAGCCGGTCACCGGCCAGGACATGGGCATGGAGGTGGGCAGGCTTCCTTTCTTGGACAGGGCGCTTACAAGTTCCTGCTGGCGTACGCGTTCCAGGGAGGCGGTCTGGCGCAGGCGGCCGAGGAATTCGTGGAGCTTGCGGGTGAGCATTTCCTGGCGGTAGAGCGGCAGGTATCTTTTTTCGAAATCCTTGTCCCCGGCTCCGTCCGAGGAAACGTCGCGCGGCTCCTTGTCCAGGCCGACCATGAGGCGCAGCTTGGCGTCGAAGCCGCGCAGCCTGGTGAGGTCGGCCTCCAGGGTCTTGACCTTTTCCGACAGGGCCAAAAGCTGGGTGGTCTGCTCCGTGGCCTGCTTCTCCTTGGCGGTCACGTCGCGTTCCATCTGTTTATAATTATAAAAATATTTTACCAAAAAGACATTGCCGGCCACGAGCAGGGCGGCCAGGAGAAGGATGGCCGCGAAAAGCCAGCCACGCAGGCGCAGCTTGCGGCACACGCCGTGCTGATCCCGGAAAACGACGATATGGTAGTTTTTAAACATGACGACGTTGTTGGCGGCTAGCCGGGCCATGCGTCCTTGTCAAGCTGCCAGCGGCCCAGGGCGTGCTCCAGGTTGACGGCGCGTTTCTTGTCGCCGGCGCAGATGCCGGCGATCCACCCCTCGGCTTCGTGGCGCATGGACTTGCCGGCCATGGGGCAGGGATTGGCGAAGACCGGCAGTTCCCAGGCCTTGGCCGCCCGGATGATGCTTTTTTTGTCGACCAGAAGCAGCGGACGGATGACCGTCAGCCGTCCGTGAAAAAAGGATTCCCGGCAGGACAGGCCGTCCACGCGGCCGTTTTGGAACATGTTGAGGAAAAAGGTCGCGGCCAGATCGTCGGCGTTGTGGCCGAAGGCCAGGTGGGTGAGCCCATAGGCGGCGCACAGGTCAAAAAGCCGCTTGCGGCGCAGCCAGGCGCAATAAAAACAAGGGGAGTTTTTTTTGTTCTCTTCGGAAAAGGCCCGAGGGCCGAAGTCCGTGACTTCGATATGGGCGGCCAGGCCCATCTCCGCCGCCAGATCGACGAGCGGCAAATGGTTTTCCTTGTCGAAGCCGGGGTTTAAGTGGAGCAGCATCAGCTCCACGGGAAAGGGAACGATGCGACGTCGGATGGCGAGGACCGCCAGCATCACCAGGCTGTCCACGCCGCCGGAAACGGCCACGCCGACCCGGGCCTTCGGCGCCAGCTGTCCGGTCCGCATCATGAGTTTGCCGGCCTTGGCCACGCAGGTCCGCTGGGCATAGCCCAGGTCCCGGGTCCGCAGGAATCGTGTCGCGCCCGTCATCGGTCCTTCCGGTTACAGGGTGTTTTCCATGAGAATGCCGCGTACTTCGGCGATATGCTCGAGGATGGCGGCCATGACGTTTTCCATCTGGACGGGGGTGAGGTCGAGGCGGGCGAACACGGCCTCGGAAGGCGTGTACTGCATGCCGTCGATGCCCATGCCGATGCCGGTCATCTTGGCGATGACGTCTCCCACGTGCACGAGGTCCAGGGCCAGGTCCGGCTCGGGGCATTCGTCGGGGCGCAGGCGGTAGCGCACCACGTTGACGATGGGGACCGGGATGGACCAGCCCTCGAGGAGCATGGCCCCGAGTTCGGCGTGGTTGATGCCGAGGACTTCCTCCTCGGCCTGCTCGAAGGAAATCTGGCGTTCGTGGGCCAGGGCCAGGATGGGGGCCGCGTCCACCTCCAGAAAGGAGCCGAGCACCGTCTTGCCGATGTTGACGAGCAGGCCCGCCGTGAAGGTGTGGGGCGGGGCGGCCAGGTCCAGTTCCCTGGCCAGGGTTTCGGAGGCCGTGGCCACGGCCACGGAATGTTCCAGCAGCTCTCCCGGGCGCAGGCCGTAGCCCTTGATGGCGAAGCGGGTCATGGGCGCGACGCCGGAGGCGATCACGAGCTGGTAAACCCGGTGCAGCCCCAGGCGCATGAGCGCCTCCTTGACCGAGGTCACCTTGCCGCCGGAACCGAAGAACGAGGAATTGGCCATACGCAGCACGTTGACCGTGAGCCCCGGGTCGTATTCGATGATGCGGGCCAGTTTGCGCAGATCCGCTTCCGGGTTGCCGATATAGGACAGCACCTTCTGTACGGGCATGGGCATCTGGGGGATGGCCATGGCCTTTTGGATGATTTCCTCGCGTCGGTTCATAAATCCCAGGACCTCCCGCAAGATGAGATCACAACCCTGCCCGTTTCGGCGAAAAGGCGCATGGTGCGCGGAATGGTGCCGCCGACATCCTCGGCCAACAGGCGCATTTCATTGATCTGCAGCAGTTTTTTCAGTGCCGCGAAATTGTTGGCTCCCGTATCGAACTGGTTGGAAATATGCATCATCCGGCCGCAGCCGGCGGCCTTGAGGATCAAGTTTTCCTTGGTGGCCCCTCTATTGAACAGGGCTCGCATCATTTGCGGCACGCCCAGATTAACATACATGAAGGGGTTTTTGACAGGCTCCTTGGCGCCGTCCCTGGCCACGGGCAGCAGGCAATGGATGAGCCCGGCCACGCCGGTCGTGGGGTCGTAGGCGGCAAGCCCGAGGCATGAGCCCAAAGCATGTGTGACAAGCACATCCCTGGCCCGGTGGGTGACCTTCATGTCGGAGATGCTGACGATGATCTCCATGGGCTGTGGCCTGCGCGGTCCTTGGCGGCAAAATGGTTGAGGTTCTTCGAAAACCGGGGCGTAAACCTATCCGGAAAGGCGGGCGAGGACAAGGTCGCGACATGGTTGTGGACAGAATCCGGCCAAGCGCATACCTTCCCCAGGTTTCCGCAGACGTTGCGGACACCGGGCAAAGGCCCGTCAGGAGCCGACGATGTCCATCGAATTCTTCAAACACCTCATTGAGCAATACGGCTACCTCGCCCTTTTTGTCGGCACCTTTCTCGAAGGGGAGACCATTTTGCTTCTGGCCGGATTCGCCGCCCAATCGCCGCAGTTCGGACTGGATTTGCGCTATGTGATCCTTTTTGCCTTTGCCGGCAGCCTGGCCGGAGACCAGACCGCCTTTTTCATCGGCCGCCACTTCGGCCGCCGGCTGATCCACAAAAGCGAGAAATGGCGGACCCGGGCCGAGCGGGTCCACACCATGCTCAAGAAATATCACGAAATCCTGATCCTTTCCTTTCGGTTTTTCTACGGTCTGCGCAATCTCACGCCCTTCGTCCTCGGCACGGCCGACATCACCGTGCACAAGTTCTTCTTGCTCAACGCCATCGGCGCGGGCATATGGGCCGTGGTCTTCGCCTCGGCCGGCTATGCCTTCGGCAGCATTCTGGAAAACGTGCTGATCCGGCTGATCGACAACGTGCATCATGTCGAACTGGCCATATTGGGGCTGGCCGCCGTGGTCATTGCCGTCGTTTGGGTCGTCAAGCGACTGCGCCGCCGTTGACGCGTTCCCACCGGACTTCTTGCTTTCTTTTTATAAGCAACCTAACAAGTTCATTTTGCCGGGCATTGCAGGCCAGTAGCCGCGGGCCGCGCGGGGAAATACGGTGCCGTTTCGGTGACGTTGTCGCGCGAGCCTTGCGTCGGCAAAGGAATTCTTTGAACTTCGCAAAAAAACGTGTAGCTTCACCATTACCCCGGCATACCGTCCGTGGGTGTCGTTTTGAAATGCGCGCGGCAGTATCAAGCGCGAGCGTCCGGTGCGGCTTTTCGTAAAAGCCGAAGAGGCGGGGATGGGGACAATGGCCGATACCATACACCACGCGCAGCCCACTCTCGAAATGTTGCGACAATGCCGTGCCGTCCTTGGCGGCATGGAGCACGGCCTGTCGTCTCTCATGAAAGGGCGCGAGCGGGATTTTCTCGGCCTTGGGGAAAATCTCATGGCCCTGCAATCGGGCTGCGAGGACATCTCTCGCCATGCCCAGGAGCTGGTGGAGCAAACCGCCGGCGAAGACATGCACGCCGCCCTCGGTCGCCTCTCCGGCGAGCTGACCACCCTGACCGACGTCTCGATCAACGATGCCGGCCGCCGCAGCCTGGCCGACATCGAAAACGTGGGCAGGATCGTCGAGGAACTCTCCGGCATAACCTCCGCCTTCTCCAAGATCGTCAAGCACTTGAGTATGCTCGGCATTGCCACCCGCATCGAAAGCGCCCGGCTCGGCGCTGACGGGCGCGGTTTTTCCACCCTGGCTGACGACGTGGAGAAGCTCGCCCACCTGATCGTGGACCACTGCGGGGCCATCGCCGCCAAGGTCGAAACCCTGCGCGGCCATGTGCAGGCGGCCAGGGAGCGGACCAGGGGCATCATCAAGGCCCAGGAGCACTGCTACGACGTCATTTCCCGGGAACTGACGGCCAATATCGAAAGCGTGGCCGAAATGGCCGGCCGATCCGCCGAGGTCTCCCGCCAGCTGTCCCTGACCGCCGGCGAGATAGAGACCGATATCGGCCAGGCGGTACGTTCGCTGCAGTCCCACGATATCGTCCGCCAGCAGATCGAGCACGCCGAGCGCGCCCTGGCCGAAGTGGCCGGAGTGCTCGAAACCGATCCCAAGCACGACGACGCCGGCGAGGACGCCCGCGATTTGCTGGCCTTCGTCGCCGATGTCCTCACTCTGCAGGATTCCCAACTCAAAAGCGCCGACCGCCATTTCTCCGAGGCGGCGGGGGTGCTGCGCGAAAGCCTCTCCTCCCTTGCCTCCCGTATCCGGGGCTTCGGCGGGGATATCGCCGGCGTGACCGGTGTTGACAGCCCCTTGACACGGGTGCAGGCGGGCATTGCCGCAGTCAAGGCCGAACTTGGCGATTTCGCCGCCCAGGGAGAAGCGCTTGGCGGCATCATGGACTCGGTTGCCGCCACCATTACCGGCATGGGCGGCTCCATCGAGGCCATCGAGGAGGTCGGGGCGGAAATCGAACTGATCGCGCTCAACGCCAGCATCAAGGCCGCCCATACCGGCGAGGCCGGCGCGGCGCTCGGCGTGTTGGCCCTGGCCATCCAGCATCTGTCCGCCGACGCCAGACGCCAGACCGACGCCGTGGCCGCCATCCTCGGCGACATTTCAAACGCCGCAGAGACGCTGCGGGACAACGCCGGCAAACACAACGACCAGTCCGAAGCCTGGCGCGTGGTGGGCGAACTCGACGCCGTCCTGGCCGACGTCGTGGCGACGGCGCAGAAGTGCCGGTCGCTTTTCGCTTATTTGCGCGATGCCAGCGATACCCTCGGGACCAGGGCCGCCGAGGTCGGGCGGGGCATCGACTTCGATCGCGAGATCGGCTCCCGCCTGGCCGCTATCCGGCGGACCCTGAATGACCAGCTGGGCAAGGCCCGGAAGATCGTGCCCGAAGGCGGGCGGGGAACCAGCGCGCGTTTGCGCGAGCTCTACGACCGCTACACCATGGAGGCGGAACGGGCCGTGCACGAAACGGCGTTCGGCCTGGCCCCGACCGGAAACAAGGATGCGCCCGGCACGCCGGCCCCCGAGGCGGCGACGGCCGGTGCAGGGGGTTTCGGGGACAATGTCGAATTGTTCTAACCACGATTCCAACACGCGGGCAGGGAGGGCCGTTTGTCCATGAACACGCAGGAAGACGCCCACCGCGCCGCGTACCTGGAAGAAGCTCGGGATCTGCTCGCCGATCTCGAAGCGTCGCTGCTGGAACTCGAGCGCACCCCGGACGACGCCGATCTGCTTCACAAGATTTTCCGCGCCCTGCACACCATCAAGGGCTCCGGGGCCATGTTCGGCTTCGATGATATCGCCGCCTTCACCCACGATGTGGAATCGGTCTTCGACCGCGTCCGAAACGGCCTGCTGGCGGTCGACGGGAGGCTGCTCGACCTTTCGCTGCGCGCCTGCGACCACATCAAGAGCCTGCTTTCTCCCGACGAGGAGGACCTTGCGGCCCGGGAGGCGGACGGGCGGGATATCCTCGAGGGGTTTCGCGCCTTTGGCGGTGAGGCGGCCAAAGGGGCCCCCGCTGCCCAGGCCGAGCCCGCCCCGCAGACGCCCGCCGCCGAGGTGATGCGCATTTTCCGGCTGCGCTTCCGTCCCCAGCCCGGCATGCTGGCCTCGGGAAACAACCCCCTGCATCTGCTCGAGGACGTCATCGCGCTGGGCGATTGCCGCCTGTATGCCCATATCGATGATGTGGAGCCCCTCGACGCCCTGGACCCCGAGGCCTGTCTGACCTGGTGGGACTGCGTCATCCGCACAACGGCCGATGCGGCGGCCCTGACCGATGTGTTCGTGTTCGCCGAGGACGACTGCGACCTTTCCGTGGAAGTCCTTGACGACGGCTGCGCCGTGAACGGGGAGCAGGTCCATTGCCGCCTGGGCGACATCCTGATTTCCCGTGGCGACATCACCCCCGAGGATCTGGCCGAGGCTCTGGCCACCCAGCGTCGCCTGGGCGACATCCTCAAGGACAAGGGCGTCGTCAGCAACGGGCAGGTGGCTTCGGCGCTGTCCGAACAGGCCGCCGTGCGCGAGCTGGCCGGCAAGGCTCACGAGCGTTCCGAGAAGGCTTCGAGCATCCGGGTCGCCGCTGACAAGCTCGACTCCCTGGTCGACCTCGTGGGCGAGCTGGTCATCGTTCAGGCCCAGATCAAGCAAGCCGTGGAGGAGCGGGGCGATCCGCTGCTGCGTTCCCTTGCCGAGCATCTGGAACGCCTCGGCGACAGTCTGCGCGATTCCACCCTGTCCATCCGTATGCTGCCCATCGGGGCCACCTTTGGCAAATTCCGCCGTCTGGTACGCGACCTGACCGCCGAGCTCGGCAAGGAGATCGAGCTTGTGACCACGGGCGAGGAGACCGAACTCGACAAGACGGTTATCGAGCGCTTGGGCGATCCGCTGGTCCATCTCCTGCGCAACAGCATCGACCACGGCATCGAATCGCCCGAGGCCCGGGAGGCGGCGGGAAAGCCCGCGGCAGGCGTCATCCGCCTTGGCGCGGCCCATGCCGGCGGCGAAGTGGTCATCACCGTGGCCGATGACGGGGCCGGACTCGATGCCTCGGCCATCCGCACCCGGGCCGAGGAACGGGGGCTTATTCCTCCCGGCCTGGAGATGACCGAAAAGGAGCTTTACAACCTCATTTTCCTGCCCGGTTTCTCCACGGCCAAGTCCGTCACCAACATTTCCGGCCGGGGCGTGGGCATGGACGTGGTCAAACGGGCCATCGAAACGCTTCGCGGCGTTGTGGAGATCGACTCCGAGCCGGGCCGGGGCACCGTCATCACCGTACGGCTGCCCCTGACGCTCGCCATCATCGACGGTTTGCAGGTGCAGGTGGGCGCGGAATACTATGTCTTGCCCCTGGCCCAGGTCGAGGAGTGCCTCGAGATGGCGCGCAAGCCCGATGACGACGGCGAGGCTGGGATGCTCAACATGCGCGGCGAAGTCGTGCCCTGCCTGCGCCTGCGCGACCTGTTCGCCATCGAAGGGACGTCGCCGACCATCGAACCCATCGTTGTCGTGGCCGTCGACGGGTCCAGAGTCGGGCTGGCCGTGGACCGGGTGATCGGGGAACACCAGACCGTCATCAAAAGCCTGGGGCCGTTGTACCGCGACATCGGGGAATTTTCCGGGGCAACCATCCGGGGCGACGGCCGCATGGCCTTGATTCTGGATGTGTCAGCTTTGGTGCGACGGGGCGAATCCGGCGGCATCCGCCGTGTCGCCGCTGCCTGACCGGACGGCCGCCCACCGCGCGGGCGGGCCTGTTTTTCAAGGGACGCGTCACGAACGTCGCCCGCTGAGGGAGGAAAATATGGCCGAGGCCGCAAGCGCAAATGACAACCAATACCTCACCTTCACCCTGGAACGCGAGCTTTTCGCCCTGGACATAAGCTCGGTGCGCGAGGTTCTGGAGCTGGTCAACATCACCCGCGTGCCGCGCACCCCGGAGTACATCCGCGGCGTGATCAACCTGCGCGGCCGTGCCGTGCCGGTGGTGGACCTCAAGCTCAAGTTCGGCATGGGCGCCACCGAGCGCACGGTCAACACCTGCATCATCATCGTCGAGGTGGCCCTCGAAGGCGAGTCCACGGTGCTCGGGGCCCTGGCCGACTCGGTCCAGGAAGTCTACGAGATGGAAGCCGGGCAGATCGAGCCGGCTCCGCGCATGGGCACGCCGATTCGGGGGGAATTCATCCGGGGCATCGGCAAGTCCGGCGAGAAGTTCATCATCATCCTCGACATCAACAAGGTTTTCACTTCCCTGGAACTGGCCGGGCTGGCCCAGAGTCTCGGCGAGGCAACCCCGGAAAACGCGGAGGCCTGATCCCCATGGCGGCTGTCGGCGTCCAGGCCAGGGCCAGCGGCCTTGCGACCATGACCGAGAAGGAATTCAGGAAGCTCAGTGAATTCATTCATACCGAAGTCGGCATCAAGCTGCCGCCGTCCAAGAAGGTCATGGTTGAGGCCAGACTGCAAAAGCGTCTGCGTACCCTCGGCATGGCCGGGTATCACGACTATTACGAGTTCCTTTTCAGCCCCCAGGGCCTGGACGAGGAACTCGTGCACCTCATCGATGTCATCACCACCAACACCACGGAGTTTTTTCGTGAGCCGCGCCATTTCGAGGTCCTGACCCAGGATGTCCTTCCCACTTGGCGCGCCGCCTACGGCCCCTCGCGTCCGTTTCGCCTGTGGAGCGCCGGCTGTTCCACAGGCGAGGAGCCCTATACGCTTTCCATCGTGCTGTCGGAATTCGCCCAGCGCACGCCGGGATTTCGCTTCTCCATCATGGCCACGGATATTTCCACCAGGGTGCTGGCCATGGCCAAAAACGGCGTCTATCCCGAGGAGCGCCTCGCCAAAATGTCCCTCGATCTCAAGCGCCGCTATTTTTTGCGCAGCAAGGACCGGGCAAAAAAACTCGTGCGCCTGATGCCCGAGTTGCGCCGGGTCATCGACTTCAGGCGCTTGAACTTCATGCAGCACTTTAGCTTTCCGGAGCCCCTCGACACCATCTTTTGCCGCAACGTCATGATCTATTTCGATCGGACGACCCAGGAACAGCTGCTGCAGAAATTCTGCACCCAGCTGCGCCGGGACGGGTTTCTTTTCATCGGCCATTCCGAGAGCCTCACCGGAATGGACTTGCCCTTGCGACAGCATGCTCCAACAGTATATAAGAAGATCTAGCCGGTGCTCCAACCTGTGAAAAGAGGCCGTCCGTGAAAAACGCCATCAAAGTCCTTGTGGTGGACGATTCCGCGCTTGTCCGGCAAACGCTCACCGATATTTTGTCCTCGGATCCCGACATCGAAGTCATCGGCGCGGCCGCCGATCCCTATGCCGCTGTCAAACGCATGGAGATCGAAGCGCCGGACGTCATCACCCTCGATATCGAAATGCCGCGTATGGACGGGCTGACCTTCCTGCGCAAGATCATGACCCAGCATCCCATTCCGGTGGTCATCTGCTCGACGCTGACCGAAGCCGGCTCGGAGACCACGCTTCGGGCCATGGAATACGGGGCCACGGACATCATCCTCAAGCCCAAGCTCGGCACCCGGCAGTTTCTGGAGGAGTCGCGCATCCGGGTGGTGGACGCGGTCAAGGCGGCGGCCCGGGCCAAGATGAAAAAGCTTTTGCCCGTCAGCGCCATGAAGGTCGCGCCCAAGCTTTCGGCCGACGTCGTGCTGCCGGGGCCGGTCGGCAAGGCCATGTTCCAGACCACCGAGAAGGTCGTGGCCGTGGGCGCGTCCACAGGCGGCACCGAGGCCTTGCGCGAATTCCTTGAAGCCATGCCCCAGAACTGTCCCGGCATCGTCATCGTGCAGCATATGCCCGAGCAGTTCACGGCCGCCTTTGCCAAGCGCCTGGACGGGATCTGCCGCATCATGGTCAAGGAGGCGGCGGATAACGACACGATTTTGCGCGGTCAGGCGCTCATCGCCCCGGGAAACCGCCACATGCTGCTCAAGCGCAGCGGCGCGCGCTATTACGTCGAGATCAAGGACGGCCCGCTGGTGCGCCGCCACAGGCCGAGCGTGGACGTGCTGTTTCGCTCCGCCGCCCGCTACGCCGGCAAGAACGCCGTGGGCGTCATCATGACCGGCATGGGCGACGACGGGGCCACCGGCATGCAGGAGATGCACGAGGCCGGGGCCCACACCATCGCCCAGGACGAAGCTTCCTGCGTGGTCTTTGGCATGCCCCAGGAAGCCATCAAGCTCGGCGGCGTGGACAGGGTCATGCCCCTCGGCGCCATCGCCGGCGAAGTGGTCCGATCGTGCTCCGGATAAGTGAAGATGCGAGGCGTGCCGCCGGGGGGAAACCTTGTCTTACGAAAGGTTCTCCCCCCGGACCCCCTTTCCAAAGACTTTTCTAATGATGGCGCGTTAGTTGTACGTCACCTGTAGCCGTTGAAAGGTTTAGGAAGGGGAGAGCGCGAGAGGGGAGAACCCTTTACAAAAGGGTTTTCCCTCTCGCACCATCTTCCTCCCATGCGCTTCCCCCGTCACTCGCCCTTCTCGAAACCCTCTGGAAACAATCCTTGTTTGGGGCTATGGTGCGCCTCGACGCATTTCGCGTCGTGACCGCAACCCAGGGCGGCGGGCCGGGACGCATTTTCCCGATAATCGTCGTGGGGCACGCGGGACCGGGCGATCGCCCGCGCGCCGCATGCCCGCATTTCCGTACGCCGCCACCTCAAAGGCCCAATTATGGACAAGGTATTGCTCGATTACGGCAGCGGGGGGCGGGCCTCGCAACGCATCATCAACGACCTGTTTTTCCGCCATCTCGGCAACGACATCCTGGCCCGCATGGATGACGCCGCCGTACTCTCCGTCAAAGGCCCCATCGCCATGAGCACCGACAGCTTTGTGGTCGATCCGGTCTTTTTCCCGGGCGGCGACATCGGCTCACTGGCCGTGCACGGCACGGTCAACGACGTGTCCATGATGGGCGCGCGACCGCTTTTTCTGACCTGCGGCTTCATCCTCGAAGAAGGCCTGCCCATGGCCGATCTCGAACGCATCGTGGCCTCCATGGGCGAGGCGGCCCGCAAGGCCGGGGTGCGCATCGTGGCCGGCGACACCAAGGTCGTGCCCAAGGGCGCGGCGGACAAGATCTTCATCAACACGGCCGGCATTGGCGAAATCCGGGTCGATCCGGCCCCGAGCGGCCACCGGGCCGCCGTCGGCGACGCGGTGCTGATTTCCGGCTCCATGGGCGATCATGGCCTGGCCATCCTGTCCACCCGCGAGGGGCTTTCCTTTGATGCGCCGGTGGTCAGCGACAGCGCCTCCCTGGCCGGCATGGTGTCCCGGCTGCTCGAAGGGCTGCCGGACGTGCACGTGCTGCGCGACCCGACGCGCGGCGGACTGGCCACCACCTTAAACGAGATCGCCGGCCAGTCCGGGGTCGGCATCGAGCTGACCGAGGACGCCATTCCCGTGGACCCGGCCGTGGCCGGCGGCTGCGCCGTGCTCGGCCTCGACCCCTTGTACCTGGCCAACGAGGGCAAATGCATCTGCATCGTGCCCGGGGGCGACGCCGAAGCTGCTCTGGAAATCTTGCGGTCCGATCCCCTGGGGGGCAAGGCGGCCATCGTCGGCCGGGTCGTCGACGACCATCCCGGCAAGGTGGCCATGATCACGCCCCTTGGCGGGAAACGGCTTCTCGGCATGCTCGAAGGCGAGCAACTGCCCCGCATCTGCTGACGCCGCCAAATGGCAAGAGAGTGGGACGATATCAACCTTTGACCCGATGGGAGCGCGAACATGAGCGTGTGCGATGTGGTGATCATGGGGGCCATGGGGCGCATGGGCGCGACCCTGGCCCGGCTGGCCAAGGCCGATCCGGACAACTACCGTCTGGTCGGGGCGCTGGAACGTAGCGGCTGCACCGACGGCCTGGCCGGGCTTGAGTGCACTGTGGGCGACGACCTGGCGACCGTTCTGGCCAAATGTCCGGGCGCGGTGGTCATCGACTTCACGGCGCCCCAGGCGAGCGTGGCCTCGGCGGAAATCGCGGCCAAAGCGGGCAATCCCATGGTCGTCGGCACCACGGGCCTCACCCCCGAGCAGACGGCCGCCCTGGCCCGGTCGGCGGAAAAAACGCCTATCTTTTTCGCCCCCAATATGAGCGTGGGCTTAAACGTGCTTCTCACCGTGCTGCCCGACCTCGTGCGCAAACTCGGCCCGGCCTACAACCTCGAGGTCATGGAAATCCACCATAACAAGAAGGCCGACGCGCCGAGCGGCACGGCCATCAAGCTCGGCCAGTGCCTGGCCGCGGCCCGGGGCCAGGATTACGACGCGGTCAAGCGCCATACCCGCGACGGCATCATCGGCCCGCGCACCCAGGACGAGATCGGTGTGGCGGCGCTTCGCGGCGGCGATGTGGTGGGGGACCATACGGTCTATTTCTTCGGTCCCGGCGAGCGCATCGAAGTGACCCACCGGGTGGGCAACCGGGAAACCTTCGCCCAGGGAGCCCTGCGGGCCGCCGCCTGGGTGGGGCGGCAAAAGCCCGGCAAACTCTACGCCATGGCCGACATGCTGGCTTAGGGAGAGAGATAAGAATGTGCGAGAGGGGAA